>JBIPNH010000150.1:0-4888 GCA_044373665.1 Bacteroidia bacterium | reverse complement strand
CCTTCCTCTAATGACCGCATGTTCACGCTGTTTGGTGACCCTGCTATTGCTATGAATTATCCTGAATCTATTGTTGTTATTGACAGTTTTAATGGACAATCGATTGTAAATGCTAGCGATACCATGAAAGCTTTGAGTAAAATGAATTTTGCAGGACATGTTGAAGACGTCTTTGGTGCTCCATTAAATAATTTTCAAGGGAAAATAAACTCTGTGTTTTTTGACAAGAAATCTCGTTTTTTAACCTTAGCGAACGACAATATTCCTTCAACCGTTTTACCGTTTAATTTGTATTCTAATGTTTTGTTTAAAGGCGTTAATTCTATCAATAATGGGAAGTTTAATATTCGTTTTATTGTGCCTAAGGATATTAATTATAACTATGGATTTGGTAAAATTAGTTTGTATGGGGCCGATAATCAATCGGATGCTTGGGGGCATTATGATAAAATCTTAATAGGGGGAACGAATCCAAATGCTTTAGCTGATGAAAAAGGGCCTGAGTTAGAAATAGCAGTTGATGATTATTCTTTTGTAAGTGGCGGTGTAACAGGTCAAACGCCTGTTTTATTAGCAAGACTTTTTGATGACAATGGTATCAATACCTCTGGCAATGGAATTGGTAGAGATATATTGGCTATTATTGACAAAGGGACTGCACAAGAAAAACGGTATATTTTGAACTCTTTTTACAAGTCAGACCTTAATAGTTATACGAATGGTTCGGTTGAGTTTAAACTTAATGGTATAAGTCCAGGAAGGCACACCTATACGCTAAAAGCATGGGATGTTTACAATAACTCAAATGAGCAAACACTAGAATTTGTGGTTAAAAATAAAGATGAATTTGTGATTGAGAATTTATTAAATTACCCAAATCCATTTAATAACCGAACTGTTTTTCACTTCGACCACAATCAAAGTGGAGAGACATTGGATATTGATATTACCATTATGACGATAACAGGTAAAGTTGTAAAAACAATCAGTGAAACAGTGGTATCAGCAAATGCTCATATTACAGACATAGAATGGAATGGACGTGATGATTTTGAAGATAAATTATCTAAAGGGGTCTATATTTACAAGGTAAATGTTAGAAGCTCTAATGGAAAAAAAGTTGAAAAAATAGAAAAGTTGGTCATTTTAAACTAAAGAAATTCGAAAATCTACTTATATTTGCCGTTTATTGATAATAATTTTACTTAATCAAAGTACATATTTTACATGTTAAATTTTAATTTTTTAAATACAAAAACAATCATTTGTGTAGGGGTTTTAATGGCCTCATATTCCAATTCTAATGCTCAAGGTATTAGCAGAAGTCAATTAGCTGGACAACAAAACGTAATTACCACTGCGGTTCCCTTTTTAACCATTACGCCCGATAGCAGACGAGCGGCGCTTGGTGACGCAGGTGTGGCTAGTTCACCCGATGCTAACTCTATTTTTTGGAATACAGCTTCATTGGCATTCGTGGAAGATGACCAAAAATCAGGTCTTTCTATTTCTTATGCCCCTTGGTTGAGAAGTTTAGTGCCGGGGATTTCATACAATCAAATTGCTGGTTATGGTAAGGTTTCCAAACGTTCAGTATTGGCTGGTTCATTTAGATTCTTTAGTTTTGGTGATATTAATTTTACAGATGATGTAGGAAATCCACTAGGGGTTTTCAATCCAAGTGAATTCGCAATTGATGTTGCTTACGCTTCACAATTAAGTAAAAATTGGGCTATTGGAACTAATTTAAGATTTATTAATTCAAACTTAGCAGGAACAAGACCATTAAACGGTATTACGCCTAAAGTTGGTAGAAGTGGTGCAGGTGATTTGTCTGCTATTTATAAAAACAAGATTTACAAGAAAATTAAAGGTGACGAGAAAAAAATAGATTATTCATTTGGCTTATCTCTTCAAAATTTAGGCGCTAAAATTACCTATTCAGATAGAACTAACCGTGAATTTATTCCTGCATTGATGAGAATTGGAACCGCTTGGTCTTATGATATTGATGAATATAACTCTATCACTGCAATGTTGGATTTTACCAAGTTAATGGTGCCAACACCAGGTATCGTTGTAATTAAAGGATATACAGGCGCAGATTCATTGGATTTTGACAATAATGTATTGTTTGAAAGAACCAGAAATGATGACCCTGTTATTACAGCAGCTATCAATTCATTTTCGGATGCACCAGGTGGATTTGCTGAAGAACTTAAAGAGTGGAACTATTCTTTTGGACTTGAGTACACTTATGCCAAGCAATTTATGGTTCGTGCAGGTTACTTTAACGAACCTGAAACCAAAGGAAATAGAAAGTATGCAACAGCTGGTTTCGGTTTGAAATACAAACTATTTGGTTTGGATGCTGCCTACATTATTCCATTCCAACAGTCGCACCCTTTACAAAATCAATTGAGATTTACATTGAAATTTGATTTTGGTGCGTTCAAAGATCCTGACGCAAACAACTAATTTTAATCGTTTAAGAACGGATTAAACTGTTTTTCATGTCCAATGTTAGTCATTGGGCCATGACCACTCATTACACTTGTTTTGTCAGGTAAAGTCATCAGTTGTGATTCAATTGACTGAATGAGCGTTTGGTGATTCCCCCCCGGTAAGTCGGTTCTTCCTATGCTTTGATAAAACAAGGCATCCCCAACAATTACAAAATGATTTTCTTCTGAATACAAACTAACACTGCCCGGAGAATGTCCTGGAGTGAAAAGTACTTTTAAAGTTGAATCGCCAAAGGCAATGGTTTGGTTCTCGCTCAAGAATATTTCAATTTGTGGCGACGGGTCGTAATTCAATCCGTAGGATTTGGCTGTAAATAATCCTGAATTTAAAACCTCAATTTCTTTTTCATGACTTTGCAATTGTAAGTTGTATTTATTGACACAATAGTTGTTCCCGAAAATATGGTCGATATGACAATGGGTATTAATAAGCATTACAGGCTTTAGATTATTGCTTGTAATATATGAGTCTAGTTCCATTTGTTCGCTTGCAGAATACATGCCTGGGTCAATGATAATACAGTCTTTATTGTCATTAATGAGTAAGTAGGTGTTCTCTTGAAAAGGATTAAAGGTGAAGGATTTTATTTGAATCATAATGCTAGTGCAATAATCGAAAAATTAAACAAATTAATAATGAACTAATTAAAAATAAAACAGTAGAAAGAAATAGTTTATCGACTCAAGTAAGTTTATTTTTTTTACCTTTGCAAAAAAAGGATTTAATAAATGCCACAAATTTCGTTTGCAACAGACAAAAGACAGTTTCATATTGAACTTAACGACCGTGTTAAACAATATTTTAAAGACAATAATTTGAGTCAAAGAGGGACATTTAAATTGTATTTCAAAACAGCTTTTATATACGCCGTTGTTTTTGGCTTGTACTATTTATTAGTGTTTAATCAGCCCATGTCAACCGCTTTAAACTTTGTATTATTGGCATTGTTTGGGACTTTTCTGGCGTTTGTTGGTTTTAATATCATGCACGACTCTTGTCATGGCGCTTTTTCGAACAATAGTAAAGTCAACGATTTCTTTGGATACAGTTTGAACTTTTTGGGAGCAGAAAGCCATTATTGGAGAACCAAACACAATGTGCTTCATCACACTTATACCAATGTCGATGGGGTTGACGATGATATTTTTAAACCACCGTTTTTAAGAATGTCACCTAATCAGCCTTATAACCGTTTGCACAAAAATCAACACAAATACATGTTGTTTTTGTATGGGGTTTCAACCTTATTTTGGGTGTTTTTTATGGATTTTAGTAAGTATTTTACCAATAAAGTTCACACGTCTGCATTGCCTCCTAAAACCATGAAAAATCACATTACCTTTTGGTTGACTAAAGTTTTTTATGTTGGTTTTTACATTGTAGTGCCAATTATGATGCTAGGATTTAGCAAGTTTATTGTAGGCTATTTGTTTTATAATTTTATTATGGGAATTGTAATGTCAGTTGTGTTCCAATTGGCTCACGTTGTTGAAGGTTCCGAGTATGCAGATGCACAAGAAACAGGAGTATTGAAAATAGAAGATGATTGGGCTGTTTACCAACTAAAAACCACTTTTGATTTTTGTACTGATAATAAATTCTTGACTTGGGCATTGGGTGGATTAAATTTTCAGGTTGAGCACCATTTATTCCCTAAAGTAAGTCATGTGCATTACCCTGCCATCAGAAAGATTGTAAAAGAAGTGGCAGCCAAGTACGATGTTAAACACAATGAATTTAATACCTTTAAAGAGGCTCTTAAGTCGCATTTTGGTATGATGGAGCAATTGGGTCAACTTTCGACCGTGAAAGTCAAAGCGGCTTAATTAACTACTCATTCATTTTTGATTGATTGATATTTTTTAGCCAAACGTTTGATTTCTTTTTCAAACCGTTTGGTAGGAATTATGTTATAACTCACTAAGTAATTCTTGAGCCGTTTTAAGTTTAAGTTTACCTTGTTTATGAAGACGGACTTCTTCAGAAGCATCTTTTAAATCTTTCCCTATTTTAACTTTAATAGCATCCATAGGTTTGATTTTTTTCACAAAAGAAAGGCTTTTTAAAACTTTAATTCCAAAAACTGCTTCATTATCCGGCACTTCTAATAAAATTTTCATTTTTATTTTCTTCTTATGCAAAGATACTTCAAATATAAAACTAAAACCAATTAAACTTTTGGGGAAGAACAGCTAATTCTTTAAATCAGTAATATTCTTAACTGCTCATCACGCTGCCGCAGTTGATGTCTGTATAGTTTTGAAATTTTGAGATTTTGAGATAATTTGCTTAAATCCAAGTCAAGAAATATCACTTAATAATTCATCCAATTCTTTGTCCGTAATATTTTCTTTTTCTGATT
>JBIPNH010000044.1:0-17093 GCA_044373665.1 Bacteroidia bacterium | reverse complement strand
TTGTCTTTAAATCAATGTTAAATTCAACATCAGCTAAAATGGAAAAAGGATTAATGGCAACAAATTTCTTTCTTAAGAACCAAACGAGTTTTTACAGAGGAAAAGTAAGAGATGTCTATTCAATAGGTAACGATCATCTGGTAATGGTAGCATGCGATAGAATATCAGCATTTGATCATGTTTTACCACGTGCAATTCCTCACAAAGGGGAAGTTTTGACTCAGTTAGCAGCCTATTTTTTGGATGCCACTACAGACATCGTTCCAAATTGGAAAATTGCTATGCCCGACCCTAATGTAACGATAGGAATTAAGTGCGAAACCATTCCAATTGAAATTGTAGTTCGTGGCTATTTGTGCGGACACGCTTGGCGTATTTACAAAACAGGTGAACGTATGATATGCGGCGTTAGAATGCCTGATGGATTAAAGGAAAATGACAAATTTCCTGAACCAATTATCACTCCTGCGACTAAAAATTCTGAAGGACACGATGAGGATATCAGTTTAGAAGATATTATCGATAAAAAAATCACTTCTAAGAAAAATATTGAAACCATTTACAAAATCTCTTTGAAATTATACGAAAGAGGTGTTGCAATGGCGGCAGAACATGGATTAATTTTAGTGGATACTAAATATGAATTCGGCTTACACGATAAATCAGTTATGTTGATAGACGAAGTCCACACTCCTGATTCTAGTCGTTTTTTCTACTTAGATTCATACGATACTTTACAAAAAGCTGGAAAACCTCAAAAACAGCTTTCTAAAGAATTTGTAAGAGAGTGGTTGATGGAAAATGGTTTTCAAGGTTTGGAGGGTCAAGTAGTCCCTGACATGACAGATGAGTTTGTGAATAGCGTTACAGAGCGATACACAGAGTTATTTGAGGCAATGACCGGCCGTACCTTCGTTGGACGTGATTACAATAAAGTTTTAGATACTATCGAGGAAAATATAAACAACGCTATTTCATCTTTACAAAATTAATGAGAATTTTTTTTATCGGTTTAACATTGCTGTTTTTAGTCAATGTAAAACAAACTAATGCACAAACAGTAAGTACACATTCTGGAATACATTACAAAGGAAGTGGGAATTATACCGGTTACCGTAACAACCTCAAAGATTCGGTCTATTTTTCTGCCCCTATGGGTATTACCGTTGATACTTCCGGAAGGGTATATGTGTCCAACGAACACAATATTTTTTGGCTAAATGGCAATACTGCCTATTTGGCTGCGGGTTACAGTTTAGACCCAACTTCTGCTGGTGCTGCTGATAGTAAAGATTTTGCTGGAAGTGTTGCCCGTTTTGCCCGTCCTGCAGGTTTGGCTGTTAATCCATCAACAAATGAATTAATAGTTGCCGATTTGGAAAACAATCAAATTAGAAAGGTTGAAAAATTCATTAATGTATTAACCCAACAACAAGTAAATACCATCGCTGGTGTTCGTTATTTTTCAGGGGCTAACCATGCCGATGGTACTTCTAGCACCTCTCGTTTTTCGGGTCCTGCAGATGTTGCTGTGGCTAGTAATGGCGATATTTATGTGGCCGACAGAAACAACCATTGCATTCGTAAAATTGTTGGAAATACCGTTACCACCATTGCTGGTAAAGCAGGGGTATCTGGAAAAACCAATGGCAGTGGAGCCAATGCAAGATTTACTGCTCCTTATGCTGTTTTTCTTGATGGAAATTCGCTATTGGTGGCCGATTATGGTAACAGTGCCATCCGAAGAATCAACTTGTCAACCAATGATGTAACTGATTTTATAACTTCGGGTTTATTTGGACCTAAGGATATTTGTAAAGTTGGGAATGCCTATTTCATAGCTGAAGCCCTTTGTATTAAAAAGTTCGAAAGTAGTGTTTTGAGCCTCTATGTTGGTAACGCCAATGTTAATGGTTACATCAACGACGCCGGAACTGCTGCCCGATTCGAAGATATTTCTTCTATCGTTTATCACCCTAAACAAAACCTTATTTATGTGGTGGATATGGGTAATAATGTTGTCAGAACGGTGAGTCCAAATTTAAAACCAATTGCAAATTTCACAGCCTCTACAACCAGTGCTACACGCGGACAAACCATTATTTTGTCAAGTACTTCTACCAATATTCCAACCAATTATAAATGGTCTATAAACCCGTCTTCTACTTATTCTCTTTTGAATAATTCGACACTAAATGATAGTATTGTCTATATCTCTTTTGGACAAACTGGAACTTACACTGTAAAATTAGTCGTTTCAAATAGTTCTGGTTCTGATTCATTAACCAAAAATAACTATTTAGCCATCAGTTCTGTTACCGCTATTCCTGTAGCCAATTTCTCTGTTAGTAAAACGACACCTGCTCTCAATGAAACTATTGATTTAATTGACTTGTCTGCGAATGGACCTACTTCATGGAAATGGGTTATTACACCTGCAACTTACCAATGGATGAATGGAACAGACTCTTCTTCGCAATTCCCTAAAGTAAAATTTACCGCCGATGGTCAGTACACTATTGCTTTAGCTGCAACCAATGTTCAAGGGACTCACTCGGTGCAAAAAGCCAATATTGTTATTGTCGCACCTTCTGATATTAATACCATTAACAAATCTGTTTTTGTCCGTTTTTATCCGAATCCTAGTTCTGATAATTTAACGGTGTCGAGCAATGAAACTATTAAGTATCTTGGCATTTATAATTTAAAAGGTCAATTGGTGTTTGAGCAATCTTCAAACAATAATTTGTTGAATGTGACTGTTTCGGAATTGGAAAATGGCTATTACTATGCAATTTTAAAAACCCAAAATGGTGTTGTTACTCATAAAATAATGATACAACACTAAACACTACAAACTAAACACTATAAAACGAACGAAACTTTGAATCAAACGAAAGCGCTTGCTGTTTTAAAATCGGGAAATAATGTTTTTTTAACAGGTTCTGCAGGGGCAGGAAAAACCTATGTGCTCAATCAATACATTCAGTATTTGAAAGAACGAAAAGTGCCTGTTGCTATTACTGCCTCTACCGGAATTGCTGCTACTCACATGAATGGCATGACCATTCACGCATGGTCGGGAATGGGGGTTAAGGATTTTCTAAACGAGGCCGATTTATTGGCTTTGTCTAATAGAAAATACCTGAGAGATAAAATGGAGGCTGTTAAAGTGCTCATTATTGATGAAATTTCAATGTTACACAAGCGACAATTGGACTTGGTTAATAAGATTTTGAAGTTTTTTAAATCCAATGACTTGCCTTTTGGAGGCATTCAAGTGATTTTGGCAGGCGATTTTTTTCAGTTGCCTCCCGTTGGTTCTGACGCTGAATCTAACCGTGAAAAGTTCGCTTTTATGTCCGAAGCCTGGAAAGAAACGCAATTCCAATGTTGTTACCTAACCGAACAATTTAGGCAGTCGGACAATCAATTGAACGAAATATTAAATGAAATTCGCTCGGGTTTTGTGTCTGATGACAGCATCGATTTGCTGAACCAAGCCATGATGAACAAAGCCGCGGATCAGTTCCCTACCAAATTATACACCCATAATGTTGATGTTGACAAGGAAAACCGAACACAGTTGGCGGCATTATTCAGCGAAACCAAACTGTTTATGGCCACCAGCAAAGGGTCTGATAATTTGGTGGAAATGCTCAAAAAATCGGTCCTTACTGATGAAGAATTAAAGCTGAAAATAGGTTCGAAAGTCATGTTTATCAAAAATAATTATGACAAGAACTACATGAACGGCACTTTGGGCGAAGTAACAGGATACAGCGACAACGGCTTCCCTTTAGTGAAGGTTAAATCGGGCGAAGTAATAGAAGCTGAACCTGAGGAATGGAAAATAGAAGATGAAAAAGGAAAAGCATTGGCCATGTTCAATCAAGTGCCTTTGCGTTTGGCTTGGGCCATTACAGTGCACAAAAGTCAGGGAATGACCTTAGATGCCGCCGAAGTAGATTTAAGTAAAACCTTTGAAAAAGGTCAAGGCTATGTGGCTTTAAGTCGATTAAAAACTTTAGAAAGCTTGGTGCTTTTGGGTTATAACGAAACCGCTATAATGGTGGATGAATTGGCCCTAAGAGCGGATGCCAGATTCCGTGAATTGTCAGGAATACTAGATAACAATTCCCAATTGGAAGAACTCGAAAAACGGTTTAATTCTTTCGTTGATGCTTGTGGTGGTATTTCTGATTTGGATGAGTTGAAAAAAATAAAAGCCAAAGAGAAATTTAAAAATTCCAAAAAAACAACCTATCAAATAACTGCTGAATTGATAGAACAAGGACTCAACCTGCAACAAATAGCTGAAGAACGTGGCCTTAGTGTCGATTCTATTATCGGTCATTTGGTGAAACTGAGAGAAACACAACCCGAAATTTCTTTGGAACGCTACCGTCCCGACCCATTTATGTTGTTGGACATTCAAGAAGCCGTAGATTTGTTGGCTCAAAAAGGTCAACTCAATAAACAAAAAATACAATTAGCCCCTTTGTATAGCCATTTCAAAAACAAATGGAGTTATGGGGATATCAAATTAGCCTTATTATATATCAATTAAAAACCACTTATATTTATGATAGAAATTATCGTTCCACTTATCACATTAATCTCACTAGAAGTTATCTTAGGGATAGATAACATCATTTTTATTTCTATTTTGGCAGACAAGTTGCCCGAAGAGAATCGCGCTAAATTAAGGCAGTTAGGGATTTTCCTGGCCATGTTCTTACGACTAGGCTTATTGGCAGTTGTTGCGTGGATTATGAAACTCGACAAACCGTTATTTACAGTACTTGAAAATCAAATTTCGGGTAAAGATATTATTTTATTGGTAGGAGGGACTTTCTTGCTTTACAAAAGTACAGTTGAAATATACCATAAAACAGAACATGCCGATGAATCAAAAAAAGACAGTAAACCAGCGGTATTTCGCGATTTGTTGATTCAAATTTTGTTGCTCGACATGGTTTTTTCTATCGATTCTATCATTACAGCCGTTGGTTTGGTAAAAGAATTATGGATTATGTACACGGCGGTTGTTGTGTCTGTTATTATCATGTTTTTTGCAGCCAAACCCATTAGTAACTTTATCTCTAAACACCCTTCGTTTAAAGTATTGGCATTGTCGTTTTTGTTAATGATTGGTTTAACGCTTATTGCAGAAGGATTAGAAGTGCATGTGCCAAAAGGGTATGTGTATTTTGCCATGTTCTTCTCGTTTTTAGTGAATGTGATTCAATTAAAAACAACACCAAAACCAAAGGTGGATTAAGTTAGGGCGTTATTACGATTCCTAAGTTTTGAACCAAACCTATTAGGTTTTCTCTCGAAAATTGCGCTTTCTTTAATCTGTTTGTGCTTGGATTGATGTTAAAGTGCAGTGCGGTTCTAAAATCTGATTTTTCCAAATTCGTTTGTTCAAATTGGGCATTGCTTAAGTCGCAAGTCTCAAAGGTTGCCCCTGTTAAATCTGCCGAGGTAAAATCAACTTCAACCATAGAACAATGGTTGAATTGGGCATTTTTGGCTTTGATTTTATAAAAAGAAGAGTGGTTCAAATTACAGCGGTTAAAAACCAGGGCGGTCCCAAACTCTTGACATTGCTCCAAACGCAAGCCCATCAATTTACATTCATCAAACTGAATGGTTCTAAAGCTTGACCCTACCAATTGCACCAAGCTAAGATTGCAATGTGTGAAATGGCAATCAAAAAAACGGCAATTATTGAGGCTATAGATGCTAAAGTCGATGTTTTCAAATTGACAGTTTTCAAATTCAGAAACAGTAAAATCAGTAAAGGTTTCGGTAGTAAAGCGTTGGTCGTTAATGTACTTCATGATAAGGGTACAAAGGGGTTTGTAAGCAAGGGATTATATAACTTCTGTGCCTATGTATAGGCAGGTGTAATAAAACACGATAGAGAGGAGGGTCCACAGAAACAGGCCGACTTCTTTTTTGAAAGGGGCAAGCCATTGTTCGTGACGTCTTAACTTGTAGATGATGTAAACAAGGAAGACAAAAAACAGGGGGGCTACAAAAAAAGTAATGGTAAAAGCGGGGATAATATAGAGCCAACCCAATTGAGGGAGGAAAGACAAAAACAAAAGGATGACACCCACCACTAAGTGAGCCACGATAGAAATCCGCAATAATTGCCTAATGACTTTTTTGAGTAGTTGGAAAGTTTCTTCTTGCATGTTGTAACAGCGGCAATATAAACGGAATAACTGATAAGTGCAAATGGGAGGGATACTATAATGTCATAGATTTGTTAAGTTCGTTAATTAAAATAAGTTTAGAATCAAATATAGAATCTTTTTTTAATGGAATCCCCATTACAAAGACTGTAATTGCAGTCTCATTAATTTCGTTTTTGTATTTAATTGTTTTTAATTCTACTTTATCGGAAGGATAACAAAGGAATCCGTATTTAAAATTTGTATTACTAAAAGCAGTATATGCCATAATTTGATGTAAATCGTGTCTGTGGTCATCTTTTAGTTTTTCGCTATTATCGAACTTATTGTATAGGTTTGATTTATATTTGGCGTCTATGAATACTAAAAAGTTTTCTTTTTGATAAATAGCGTCTGGTTCAATGTGTTTTAATTCCCAAGAATAATGTTTAGAAGTTTTCGATTGGAATTTAAAATTTGCAAATAATTTACCCCCTGTCTCTTTGGCAACTAATTTAAAAATGTATTGAACAAATTTTTCAAAAACATCTGAGAAATCTACTCTCCAAGCTGTGCTGTCTACTAAATTAAAGTTTAGGATTTTATTAGCTTGTTCTTTACATGTTTTTACTATTGGGCTATCAGATGATTTGATGAAAATATTATTTGTTGCTTTAGGTTTATGGTTATATAGTTTTTCTTCAATGAAATTCAATTTTAAACGGATTGTATTTTTTATTCTTTGTGGAGTATTAGAGGATAGTAACTCGTTCTTACAAATGTCAAATACATATCGTACTTCGGCATAATCACTGTGAAACTCACTTAAAATATTTTTTTGTGTTGGAAACTTTAAACGGTTTTCAATTTTATGTTCATTGTTGATATATTTATTCCAATTGATTTGTCCAGTAGGTTGATTAGATTTTTTTTCTATATTGTCAAACTTACGCCAAGGTCTTGATATTAGTGCTTCAAGAGAAGCAATAAATTTCACTGCTTCTAAATATAATGGTGGTCGGAAGTTTTTGCCAGAAGCAAGAGGCAAGCTGTCAATAACTTCTGGGCTTATTTCTGTACCAAGTAAATTTAGAATTTCAATATAATCTTCGAACCTGTCGCGCCCAGTAAACCTTGGCATCACTACGAAATCACCAATTTGTTTTCCTGTGTCAGAGGCTCTAAGCGGAATAGCTCCAATGAAACTAGAAGAACGAAATGTCAATGAAGTGTTTTGATCAGAGCCAATTATAAGTGGCTGAACACCTATAAACTTAAATTGAGATGAATTGTATTCAATGAATTTTTGAAGATATTGGCCAATAATTCTTTTATCAGCTGATTTAAACCATTTCTTTTGTAAAGAAATGCCATTCAACTGTCTAGAACGTTCAGTTAAACAAGAAATCTCCTCAAAAACATCAATCGTTTTTACTTTTGTCATTCAAATAAGTTAGTTTTTATTCTATCATGAAAATATTTATTGAATTCTTCCTTCGCATTTTTCATTAATCCCTCCTGTAAATACTCCTTAATCAGTGGGAATATTTCATATTTGATACGATTTATCATCTCTTCTTCGTTTTCAGCAATAAAATAGCCTTGACCAGGTTGTAAGGATAATTCATTACTAGAGGCGAACCATTCAAATATTTCTTGAATTTTTTTAAAGTCATCTTTGAAGAATTGTTTTGATATAATGGCTTTAGGTTTTAATGAGAACCAAGCAAATCTTCTTCGTAACGCAAAGTCAACAACCGCCAAGCTTCTGTCAGCAGTATTCATTGTAGCAATTACAAAAAAATTATTCGGGAGTTTGTTAATATTGAAACCAGGGGAAATTTCAATTTCAACATTCGATTTGTCCATCTTGTGTTCAAATAAATAGAAAATTGGGCCTAAAACATTAGAAAGATTTGCTCTGTTTATTTCGTCTATAATCAAAAGTACTTTTTCATTCTCGTGGTCTTTCGCATACTTTAAAGCCTCGGTAAAACTGCCTAACTTTTCTTTGTAGCTAAGTTCTTTATTGTTTAAGTCTGGTCGAATGCCAAAAATAAAATCTGAAAAACTTGTCTCTGCGTGGAACTGTGTAAAAAATGTTTTAGCTTTAATTTTTTCTGCAACTCCTTTTGCTGTTCTTGTTTTTCCAGTACCTGGAGGTCCTTGAAGAACAATATATTTCCTTTCGTCCAAAAGGTTTTTAATTTCTTCTACTTCATCAACTGTCTCTAATTTAATAAAAGGTTCCAAAGCTTCTGAAATAGCTTTGCGGTGGTCTTTGTTTGATGGCCAGTCTCTTAGTTTTGCATAACCTGCTACAAATGCTGAAATTATTTTCAAACCTTCTTCACTTTCCGGGTCATCAACAATTTGGCAAGATGGTAATACTTTTGTATAATTTTTTATTGTGTTTTTTATGTGCTGCAAATCTATATTCCCTGTTATTGATTTTGGCAAACCCGTTTCTATGTCAGAAAAGTCTGATTTGCAAAATCCTCTTTCATCGATAAGCTTTGAAAATAATCTTCTAAGTCCTGGATATGTAGCAAGTTCATAGTCGTTTTTAAATCCGCTTGAACCAATACCCAAGCAAATTAGCCAAGGTTTGTCTTGATCATTAGGAAATATAGTTAATGAAAAGTCATGGAATGGTCCTGAAGCTTCTTCTTCGGGATGAATAAAACCGAAATAAGCGCCATTGTCTTTTAATGCTTCTTGTCCTGTATTGTTTCTCTCAACATATGGTTTGTTGAATTCGTTTTCAGTCTTTTGAGCACCAAATTGTTGAGCTTTGTCCTTTATAAATTCTCTGATGTTGTCTATTTTCATTTGCTGTATTTTTTAAAAAGTGTAAAATTTATTCATGGTTTTGAATTGTAAATGTGAAGCTTATTTTGTTTAAATAAGTTTTTTATAAGAGTCATAATGATTAAATTAATAACCAGAGTCAAAAAAATAAAAGACAATTTCATTATTTAAAATCTGTGGTATTAAAAAAAACATTTATTGGGGTTTCCAATGCTTTTGTTATTTTCTCTAAAGTGCTCAGTGATATATTTTTTTTCCCTTTTTCAATGTGAGTTAAATGAGATCTTTCAATGCTAGCATCAAATGCTAGCTTTTGTTGTGAAAGATTTTTTTCTTTCCTCAATTCTGTTATTCTTGCACCTACCTTTTCTTGAAATAATTTATCCATAGTGTTTGTTCTTCTTTAAAAAGTTATTTTACAATACTTTTACTAAACTTTACAAATCTATTTTATTGAGAGAGTCAAGTTGGTGTATTTTAAGACACAATACATATTTGGGTAATATTAAATGATTGTTTCCACTGTTTTTCAACACGAAGACAAGCTTAGTTAATGGATGTTTCCCCACCCGCCAAAACAATTCAAGAAAGGGGAGTTCTTGTTCTTTATTTTGAATTTTCTCCCAATAAAAAAGCCTACAGCTATTTATTTCTGTAGGCTTTTGGTTAACCCTGTTTGTTAGGGATAATTATTGCTTAATTAAGTGAATCTCTCTTTTACTAGATCTAAATATGAATTCAAACCACATCTCATTGTTCGTTAATCTTATAATTTTATGTGATGTAGAATATCCAAATTCTGTATCTGTCATAAAGATTAACTCTCTTTTAATGTCAAAAGACCAAGTGCCAATTTCAGTGTATGTTACTGCTTGATATTCGTAATTGCCATCCTTTTTAAATATCCATTTAATCTTTTTTTCATTGGGAGTTAAGGTGTCCTCAACATCATCTATAAATAATTTTTCCGTTTTCCATTCTCCAACTACTCGGGCTTTTTTTGTTCTTAATGATATTCCCGGACCTTCTTCATACTTTTTGCAAGAGCCCAATATTAAAGTAAGGCAAACTAAGGTAAATAATAATTTTTTCATAATGATAGTATTGTCTATAAATACAAAAATAAGAAATAGTTTACACAAATGAATGCCAACTTAAAAAATAAAAAGAAGCTTTTTAAAAAAGAGTTTAGCAAGGTTTTTAAATATGTTTAAATAATAAAATCTCACATATTTTATTATAATGATAAATACTTTATACAAAATTGATTATATTTGCAAATACTATTTAACATTATGGGAAGAGAAAAGCCAATTTTATTGCCAAAATACAAGAGATTGTTAGAAAACTTGGGAGAGAACATCAAGCTAGCGAGATTGAGAAGAAAATTTAGTACAGAGCAGGTATCTGAGCGAGCAAACATAAGTCGACCAACCCTTCATTCTATTGAAATGGGAGCCGAAAGTGTAAGCATTGGGTTGTATTTGCAGGTCTTGGTTGTGTTGGGGCTCGAAAAAGATTTATTATTAATAGCCAAAGACGATGAGCTAGGAAGGAAATTAATGGACGCAAACTTAATAACAAAAAATAGAGCCCCTAAAAAACAAAAAAATGGCTAAAGTCAATCGTTAATTGTTATTGGTTATTGGTTAATGGTTATTGGTTAATTGTTATTGGTTAATTGTTATTGGTTAATAGTCCCGATAGCTATCGGGAAAAAGGGAGAAGTTGAAAGATATAGTTGAAAATCAAAAATATAAAAATCAAAAATAGTTGTGACTCTTGTGTTTTTAACTGTAAGCCCAACTGCTAGTCTAATAATGTCAATTAATACGAAAACTAAATACTATAAATCCCAAAAAACGTATAGTTTTGCAGTAACGTTATTCAATACCCATGTTGCAATTATTAAATTATATCAATGGTGAACTCATCCGTCCCGTGTCTCAATCGTTTTTGGATAATTACAATCCCGCCAATGGGGCCGTATACAGCCAATTGCCCGATAGTGATGCTCAGGATGTAGAACTTGCTTTTCAGGCCGCTAAAAACGCTTTCCCCGCTTGGAAAAATACCAGTACCGAAGAACGTTTTAAATTGCTTAATAAAATAGCTGAACTCATAGATGCCAATAACGATGAACTGGCAAAAGCCGAAAGCATCGACCAAGGAAAACCCTTTTGGTTGGCCAAAAATGAAATGATTCGCTCAGCTCAAAATTTTCGTTTTTTTGCAACTGCTGCCATGCAATTTTCTTCGGAAAGTCACCACATGGAAGGTCATGCCATTAACTATACCCTGCGCCAATCCATTGGTGTGGTGGGCTGTATCAGTCCTTGGAACTTGCCCCTGTATTTGTTTTCTTGGAAAATAGCCCCTGCCTTGGCTGCTGGTAATTGCGTTATTGCAAAACCCAGTGAAATAACGCCCATGACCGCTTTTTTGCTCAGTAAAATCTGTCAAGAAGCTGGTTTGCCAAATGGTGTGCTCAATATTGTTCATGGTGTGGGTCCTAAAGTGGGAAGTGCACTGGTTAGTCATCCCCACATTAAGGCTATCTCCTTTACTGGCGGTACTTCCACTGGAAAGCACATTGCCTCCGTTGCAGCTCCCATGTTTAAAAAATTAAGCTTGGAACTAGGTGGTAAAAATCCAAATATCATTTTTGCGGATTGCGATTTCGAAAAAGCCGTAAAAACCACGGTGCAATCTTCGTTTTTAAACCAAGGTGAAATCTGCCTGTGTGGCTCACGAATATTAATAGAAAGATCGCTTTACAACAAGTTCAAAGAAGCTTTGATACAAGAAGTAAAGCAATTGAAAGTCGGTAATCCCCTTGACAAAGACACTAAAGTAGGCGCTATTGTTAGTCAAATGCACTACGACAAGGTTTTGTCTTATTTACAGTTAGCCAAAGAAGAAGGCGGAAACATACTAACAGGAGGAGAAGCCATTCATTTGGAGGGCGACCTTAAAAATGGTTGGTACATAGCCCCAACGATTATAGAAAACTTACAATACGATTGCAGAACCAATACCGAAGAGATTTTTGGTCCTGTGGTAACCATTACACCCTTTGATTCCGAAGAGGAAGCCTTACAAATGGCTAATTGCACCGAGTATGGTTTGGCTTCTGTTATTTGGACACAAGACATTACAAGAGCTCACAATATGGCGGCACAAATTCAAAGTGGCATTGTGTGGATTAATTGCTGGTTGTTGCGCGACTTGCGTACCCCTTTTGGCGGTGTTAAACAAAGTGGTGTAGGACGAGAGGGCGGATGGGAAGCAATGAAATTTTTTACAGAACCTAAAAACGTTTGTGTTAAACTCTAGATTTTGGAACCGCATATAGAACATACTTCACTGTCTATTCACCAACCAAGGGCTTTGGCAAGGATGCTGTCTTTGGTGGAAAATGGATTGCCCGAAGGAATTCAGTTTTTAAAAACAATCCATATCAATACAAAAACGCCTTTGATTGGTATTACCGGTCCTCCCGGTGCTGGAAAAAGCAGTTTAGTTAATGCGTTAATTTCACATGTATTGACGCTTGATTTAAAAGTGGGTATTTTGGCAGTGGATCCCACTTCACCGTTCAATTTTGGTTCATTGCTTGGCGATAGAATCAGGATGTCAGAGCATTTTAATCATCCCAATGTATTCATTCGTTCCATTGCCACACGTGGTAGTTTGGGCGGTGTTTCGGCAAAAATATACGAAATGACCGATGTAATGCGCAGTGCCGATTTTGATGTCATTTTTGTTGAAACCGTTGGTGTGGGTCAAAGTGAGGTTGAAATTGCTGGTTTGGCAGATTCTACCGTTGTGGTGTTGGTACCCGAAGCAGGAGATGAGGTGCAAACCCTAAAAAGTGGATTGATGGAAATTGCCGATTTGTTTGTCGTGAATAAAGCAGACCGCGATGGGGCCGATGTTTTTATCAAAAATTTAAATGCCTTGGTGCATCAACATCCCAAATCCAATTGGAATATTCCGGTGTTAAAAACAGTAGCGACCCAAAATACAGGCATCAATGAATTGTGGCAAGCCTTAAGCAATCACCATGCATTGAATTTGGTAAGCGAAAGAAAAATTCAATTAATGACAGAAAAAGCCTTCCATCTCATCTTAAATGACAGAATGAAAGGAATAAATAAACAACAACTTACGCAAGAATTGGCCAATGAATCAAACAAAATGACGTTTAATTTGTATCAATTCATTGACAAGTATTATAAAAAATAATGGTAACAATATTAAGCGGATCACCCAGAAAAAACAGCAATACGCTCAGAGTAGCGAAAGCAATAAAAGAACATTTTAATCAAGTAAATCCACAAAAACCATGTGAGATTATAGATTTTTACGAGTATGACGTGCCTAATTACAATCAAACGCCTGTAGATGTAAATCAGTTGAGCCCTTGGCAACAAAAGGTTGTTGATGCTATGTCTAACTCTCAATTGGTCTTTGTGTTAACGCCAGAGTACAATTGGATGCCTAGTGCTGAAATGCTGCAATTTATCCATGTATTTGGGGCGCCTAAATACAAAGCAATATGGGAGAATAAAGTATTCGCCACCTGCGGAACTTCATCAGGCCGTGGAGGAAGAATGCCGGCAGTACAATTGTCAAACACGATTAACAAAGTACTAAACGTGTTTAATTTCGAAAGTTTTGTAAGTGCCAAAATGTTCGAATCTCAGTTTACCGATAAGGCATTGGATGAGCATGGTTTGTCATTGGGAAATGAAGAATACAACAAAGGCTTACAATCCTTTATAGACTATAACTTAAAAGTTACAGAACGCTGGCATTGAAGAGGGTAAACTCGCTCAGGATGACATTAAGAAAGTAGAGGCATGAAGTGAATGAATACTTTGTTGTAGAACCGTTCACATTTGAATGAAGTTTACAGCTTCGAATGTAATTTTATCATTGCTTAAAATTCTTTTTTTTTTTATGTTAAAAGAAACAAAAACCACCACCCAATCATAAATTCCGTTTTTGTGGCTGCAACCTCGGCTGCCTATCCACAAAAGAGAATCCCGCAATAAAGTGGGACTTATTGGCTGTTCCGAAGCCTCGGAACACAGCCGCACGGGAACTTGTTTCTTTACTTTTTACAAGTATTCAAGGTTTTCAAACGTGCCATTCAATGCGGTGGTTTTTGGGGGGGTGAACGTAAACTGTGCGGAGGCGTCCACGAATGGCGCGAAATTTCAATTTGACAGCTTTGGGGAGACCTCACCCCCAACCCCTCTCCGAAGGAGAGGGGAGCTTAGTGCTATTTTTGTAATCAACTTAAGAGTTGTTTCAAAATGAAAATTGATTAACCGTAAACTAAAGTCCCTCTCCTTCGGAGAGGGATTTAGGGTGAGGTCAAAAAGGCTCCAAAACAATTAACCGAAAAACCTATTATTTCGAATCCTTCAACTGATTAAGATACATCTTAACTGTATTATCAATACCATATTCAAGCGCATCGCAAATCAAAGCATGACCAATACTGACCTCTAGGAGTCCGGGGATGTTTTGTGCAAAATACTTTAGGTTTTTTAAGTCCAAATCGTGTCCGGCATTAATGCCTAACCCTAATTTATTGGCCGCTTCAGCCGTTTGAATGTAGGGTGCAATGGCTGTCTGTGGGTCATGATGAAACGTAGTAGCGTAGGCTTCAGTATATAATTCAATTCTATCGGTTCCTGTGGCTTGTGCACTTTCAACAAATGATGGGTCGGGATTCAAAAAAATACTGGTTCTAATGTTGGCTGCTTTGAATTTTGCAATCACAGTTTTAAGAAAGTCGAGGTTTGTGATGGTATCCCATCCGTTGTTACTGGTTAGGACGTGTGGTGGGTCGGGTACTAAAGTGACTTGTTCTGGTTTAACATCAAGAACCATTTCGATAAAAGAATCGCTTGGGTAGCCTTCGATATTAAATTCAGTTTTTACGGTTTTTTTAAGGTCATACACATCCGAAAATCTAATATGTCTCTCATCGGGACGAGGGTGAATAGTGATACCGTGGGCTCCAAGGTTTTCGATTCTATTGGCAAAATACAACAAATCAGGATTGTTTCCTCCGCGTGCATTTCTTATTGTTGCTAGTTTATTAATATTGACACTTAGTTTTGTGTGATTTATAATTGACATGTTAGTTGAATGTTAAATTGATTGATTTTGTTGCTATTAATTTGATCATTTCCCGAACCTATAAACGTTTTATCATCGTAATATGTTTGTGCAAATTTAAACCATATTTGTGAGTATGAGTTAAGTTTAATTTTAGTTAATAAGTAAACTCTTGTTCCTGTGTTTTGAAATGCCAAAACGTTGTATGTGTAGGGAAGGTCATTCTCAAATACATAAATGCGACTGTTATAATCGGAGGTGTTAAAATACTGGTATCTAGCGGTAATGTTTATGCTTTTATTGACTTGGCATCGGATGTCTTGGTAGATGATTAGTCCTTTTTGTGGTGCTTGATTTTCAATGCTATACCACACTTGTTCAATTCGGTTTCTGAGGGTAATGTTGTCTGACAGGTTAGATTCCAAGTGAAAACGAATGGATTGTCTTTTGTGCATTACTATCCGTGAAATGGGGCTGTTGTCGTTTTGGTTCTTTTGTTGATTTTCTTGTTTAAATCGGATTGAATATTGGTATTTTTTTCTTTTTGTAAAGTGGTATTCAATCATATAATCCCGACCATTAGAAGGGGCGTTTGTTTGGAATTTCAGCCAGTCAAATTGATAATAATCGGCATAAGCGTTGATGCTATGGTTTTTTTGAGGATTAAGTTCTAGTCCCAAAAAAAGACCTTTTTCGTTGCTATTCCTACTGTTTTCTCCAAAAGCGTTGGTGTATAAAGAAGCGTGATTCTCTTGGTAATGTCTGTACAAGGCGCTAAGATTCATTTTTTTATCCAGTGCCAGAACAATGCCGTTGACACTTGAAATTTTCCCAGACTTGTGGTTGGTGGAGAACTCGCCAAACGCTAAGCCATTTTTGATAGTTGTTCTGTAATCGACGCCAATATTAATGCTTTTGCCATGGTTGTAAGAAAGGAGCTCATAGGGTCTCAATTCAGCGTTTGAAGGCGGTTTGTTGAATGAAGAGTGAACCGCAGTAAAACCAAGTTTGCTTGATTTGAATTGGGTGTTTATGTTTAAGCCATAAATGCTTGCTTTTAAAGAGTTTTTGTTAGATAGTTCATTTGGATTTCTATACAAGCCTGTTACTAATAAACTTTCAAAAGTTTGTTGGTCAGAAATTCTAGCATCAATTTTTTGATTCGAGGTGAAAAGATTGATTTCTGTTTTTTGACTTATTGAAAATCTCGCTGCGGCTCCTCTTAATAAAAGGTTTTCATTAAAAGAGCGTGAAACTCTAAAGCCATTTTGAACCCTCAATGAACTGGTAATATTGTTTGATTTGCCAAAAGCGAGACCAGTTCCAAAAGTCAATCCTTGTCCAAAGTGGGCTTGATAGTCGCCGATGATTAAATGTTTCAATTTTCCAATATTTTGAGCTTGGAAATAGGCACTTACAAATCCATTTTTTAAGCGTTCTCCCGCATCTTTTTCGCTATTTATGCCATAGGATATTTTTGAATTGATACGAGCATTAACTCTCAGAACAAGTCTGTAGGGACTGCCTTGGTATTTGTTGGGATTTGAATTGGGATATAAATATCCTTCGCTTTTTTGAGTAATTCTGTAGGTTTGAGCGCTTACAGTATGTGAGGGTGACTCAGGTTTGAAAACAGATTTCAACGAAGGTATTGAGGGCTCAAAAAGGACAAACAAACTCAAGAAATCAATATCGATAAAACTAAAACCATCAATTGTTTGCAATTCATATTTGTTTTTTATAGGTCCATAAAGAGTGCGATGTTCTATGATAGATTGTATTTTGATGGGTGAAATACAGGGGATTTTATAAAGTTCATCAAGTTCGGAAGTGTTAATGTTGACTGGATGCTTGATGTAAAACTGAACTTGTTCATACAAGTCATTCAAGTCATCGCTCGTTTCGCTGTTTTCTATCATAGCTTCTATAATCAGAAGGGCGCGATTGTTTAATTCT
>JBIPNH010000043.1:0-17181 GCA_044373665.1 Bacteroidia bacterium | reverse complement strand
TGAATTACAAAAACTACAACAGCAAAAAATAGAAGAGCTAACACTTTATACCATTCAACAAGACGAGCAACTGAAAGCCCAAGAAGCAGCCTTGCAAGAGCAAAAGGCCAAATTGGAAGCTTTGGAAGCCAAGTTAAACGCCATTCTTAATAAATAATGGATATGAAAACATTATTAAAACTCATGGCACTTTTCATAATAGTGAGCCAATCGGCTTGTAAAAAAGATTGTGCATTAATACAACCCCAAATACCAATTCCACTATGCTTAAAGTAATTAAACTAACCCTCGCCTTGCTTGTTGTGTTATTTTTTAACAGTTGTAAAAAGGAGTGTCCCCCTTGCCAAGACCCTACAAACCCTAAGTGCGAGAATTATAACCCTTGCCTAAGCAAAAAGCCTGTTACCGCGGATTTTCAAATTGGACAGGTAGCTAGCGCAGCGTATAATCACAACTCCGAGAAGTACAGAAAAGCGTTTTTTGTAGACAGCATATTTCCCAAAAGGTGCGCCATTAGTTTTAGGGCAGAAGAAAAAGATGCCAAATACACATGGTATTTGGGGGCTGAAATTTTAGATAGCAAGGAAATAACAAGGGTGTTTTCTGATTTGCCTTTGGGGAAATATACGGTGACGCTAATTGTTGAAAAAATACCAGACACTTTGTGTTTCCCTAATGATGATGGGAAGGATACTGTCACCAAGAATTTTTATTTGGTTGAATATTGCGACCTTAATACTACAGGCTATTACAAAGGTGTAATAGATGATAGCAAAGACAGTGTGATATGGTGGATGGATGTTTGTACTATTGAAAACAATATTTTAAAAGACTCTAATAGTATAATAGATCGCTGTGGTTCTTTAAAGCTAGTTTTAGGAGGCGGCATCAACAAAACAATTGACCCTGATGATAGCACTAAAATTGATCCCTATGATATAACAAATGGCACCTATTTAATAGGCAATAACAGGGCTTATGTTGGATGGGAAAAGGGTGGAGGAAGGTGTACGGGTGTAGGAGATTTTGAGATTGAATTTGGACCCAAGCAAACAGTTGATTTCACTTACAGAACATGGTGTAAATATTACAGATTCAGAGGCAGAAAACTTAAAAATAAATAAATTATGAAAGAAATAATTAAACTAACCCTCGCCCTGTTTGTAGTGTTATTTTTTAACAGTTGCAGAAAGGAGTGTTGCCAAGACCCTACAAACCCAAAGTGCGAGAATTACGACCCATGTTATGGGAAAACAAGAATTAACACTAATTTTAGAGTGCGCCCGGGCGACAGAGGGTTTAAACCACCAGAAGAATGGTGCGATTTAATCCCTTGCGATACTTTTAACGAGAGCAGTGTTCGTTTTGATATGCCAGTAAACAATCCAAGTAACAGCTCCTACGAATGGCAAATAGGAACAGAAGCCACACCAAGAACTGGAAAGGCTTTTGAAGTGGATTTTAGCGATTATTTAAGCGACAACGGCTGGGAAAGACATATCTCAGTAACTCTAACCATCCGAACTCCATTTAATAATTGCATGCAAAATCAGGATGATACTTTGAAAGTAGTTAAAAGGGATCTGTTTTTTTCAGAAAAAAGGTACTCCCATCATTGGTTAGGTTTGGGAAATAATAAAGCAGTTTACAGAGGGGTTTTTAATCATAAACCAGAAGAGGTAGTAGTAATTGAGTTTATAAAAATTGAAAATGGTAGTTTTAGACAACTTAAAGCCATGGATTTGTATCTCATTACCGGAATTCCAAAAACTGACACTATCATAGAACCAATTGGTTGCCCACTTAACTATTGTTTTTCTTCAAAGCAAATGATTGGAAGATATAACACTCAAATAGACTGCTCTGCCAATGTAGGTTCAGGAAAGAGTATAAGTTTGACTAAATTAAGTAATTATATGTCTGAGTTTGAGTTTACTTCTATAAAAGAGTTTGACAAAATAAGGTATAATTGGGTATTTACAAAACCCTCAGGCATCGAACGTTATGAATTTATCGGAGAAAGAATAGAATAAAAAAAGAAACAATAAAAAAAATGAAAAGAATATTTACAATAATGCTCATTGCATTTATAAGTTGCAATATTAAATCACAAACAGGACCTGCTAACTGCCCAGAAAAAAAAACAACAATGACAACAGAACAGTATAATAATTTTATAAATGAGAAATGTGAGGTTGGAAATGAAATTAACACTAATCCTAACAATCTAAAAAATGATGACTGCCCTGATCTGAAAAACGACTTTGAATGGCGTTTAAAACATTCCCCTAACTTACCATTTCCTCCAAATGAATTTTATGTGGCATATGACGCAAACGGAGTCCCTAAAGGCCTTAGAAATCCTTTCAATGACGATGATAATAATAATGAATATAGTTATCTTTCGGGTAATCATGGAAGCAATTATCATCCAGAGGATGGTTGGGAATTATTAAAAGTAGATTTTGGCGCATTAAGTAATTTTAATACAGGTTACTCTGTATTGGATCTACCAGGTATTAATCCAGAAATTGGAGGGAAAAGGCTTCCATATATGATTTTATATAATAAATACACCGGTACTTTTCGTTTTTTTGGTTCTCTGTTAGGTCAACTAGACGGCTACCAAACCATTAGAATAGAATTAAGGATACCAAAAACTTCACCTAATCAGATAAATGTTTATCAACCAGATCTCAAAGCCACTAATTTATTAAGTATCCAAGGTGATGCCGTTCAGCCACTAGATCAAGAAACCGAAGAAAATGTAATGGTTGTATTTGCTAGAGCAACAAATAATGAAAATAATTTCTTTTGGTTTGATATACCTGTGGCTTATGACCCATGTTTATGTAACATTCGTTCACAGCTAGATATATCATTTACTTTTGTGCAAACGGCTGATATAAAACTAAATGGAAAAATTGAAGCAGGAATAAAAACTGAGAAAAAGGCAGACAATACACCCTATGGATTAAAAGTTGCAACTAGAGTTATAGCCGCTGGCGTTGGTGCGGTCTTGGCTGTTAAGACAGGTGGTACAGTAGTCAATTTTAAAGCATTCACGGATTTGGTTCACCTGATTAAAGAAAATCCAAATGCTAATCTAAGTCAAGTACAGAAAGATAACTTAACGGAATTACAGGGGTATTTGGACTGTGGAGCTAAATTTGCGCAAAGTATTCATAAAGGTTTTCCGGATATTAACGACACTGATAAGAAAAAAAGAATAAAAGCTGCAAATGAAATTCTTGATGCTAATACTACCTTTTTATCTTCATTGGCTACTGGGTGTTCAAAACAAGATAATGGAGCTACTACCATTAGTGGAGCTTTGAATATTAGTGGAACTTGGACAGAAGAATCAATTGTCGGTCAAACCGAAGTTAAACTGGCAATGCCTGGATCTAATTGGAGTGATAAAAATATGGCAATTATTAATGGAAGGATAAACGGGTTAACTATTCCTGCCTCCCCGACCTATAACGAACGCCTAGGCACATTTGCTTTATTGGAAACACCAAAATTTAAAATCAACAACACCTATTCATATCAAGCATTTGAGGATGTCCGTAACTACAATTCATTGATATTTCAACAAAATTCTGATTTTAAAATAACTTTTAATCCCCTTTTAAATTTAAACTTTAATAAAACAAAAATTTTAGCAAGAATTGTAATAGACACAAATTATGTGTCTTGGCCCTCAAATTTTACAAAGTATTGGGATGTTAATAATCCAAATGAAACTTATATTAGTCCATTTAATTTAGTGAAAAATGATGGATCGCAATATAGCTATACCTCAAGTTTTGTTGATTATGAGTATTTAAAAAACATGAGTTTTAGAATAGATATTGGTAGTGGTCAAAATATCATAAGTAAGTTTGAAAAAAGAATATTTGTTCAATTTAAAATAATTGGAGAATCGAACAATATTGGATTTGATGGAAATAAAATAAATTTTTATCAAATTATGAATTTCCCAATTATTTTTGATGAAATACAAAATGTTTCAAACGTTATATTAAAAGACGGCAATATAAATCAGATAATTAAAGAATATGATAATGATATTCAATTTTCAAAAACAGAAAATATAATCTTTGAAGGCCCTGTATTTATCTCAGCAAAAATGTCAACAAGCAATGGTGC
The DNA here is from genome assembly GCA_044373665.1 of Bacteroidia bacterium. GTDB lineage: Bacteria > Bacteroidota > Bacteroidia > NS11-12g > UBA955 > JABMMZ01. The sequence continues at coordinate 13,026 of JBIPNH010000043.1, read as the reverse complement.
AAAAATTAAAATTTATTCTATGAATGGTTTTGAATTAGAACCTGGTGCTGAAATATCTCCCGACATTGAATTAATTGTTGGATTCCCTTGGGATAAAATCCCTCAACCACCTCAAACTTATGCAGAGGTTTCTTCTTTTTGCAACAACAATAATAAATACAAAGCTCAAACATTCTCTCAATCTGCCATAAAACGAGAAAAAGAAGAATATGAAGCCAGACAAATCAGAGATGAAGAAGCTATCAAACAAAAATCAATTATTAGTTTCAAACTCGCCCCCAACCCCACCACCGCCAACTTCACTGTATCTATCTTCAACAACAACGAGCAAGATTACAATATTGCTTTGATGGATGTTACAGGAAAGGTATTATTAAACAACCTTTACAACGGTAAGCAAACCTCGCAATTCATAGAAACCAATGGCTTAGCTGCGGGAATTTATTTTGTAAAAATAACTTGTGGCAATACCCAAAAAACTGAAAAACTAATTATTCATAACAACCAATAAAAGCCCTATTAAACTTCATAATAAAGCCCGCATTAGCGGGCTTTATTATTTTATGATTTCCTTTTAGTAGAATAGCTTTTTTTGTTATTATTGATTTTTTTCTATGTTTAAACTTAACTGTAATCTATTTGTTTCTAGATAAACTTATTTGGGATTTTATGTTATTTTTTTCAATATCTACAGTCTTTGAAAAGGCTCTTCTAAATTGAAAACCAAACCCAAGGTGTGTTGGAAAAATGTTCTGTAATCGGGATTAACTCTTTGGTTATAAGAAAATTCATAGTTGAGTCCCACAAAGTGATTGATTCTAATGGCATTTCCAAAGCCTATTCTTAAATTAGTGTTGACTCTGTTATTGCCAACCGCCAAAAAGTAATTATTGAGTATGTCAAAATTATAACCCACTTTAAAATAAGGATTCAATAAGTTGGGTTTTGTTTTGTAATGGGTAATAGTTTGAGGAAGGTGAATCATCATTGCTATTTTAAGTCTTAAAAAATTAGTACTTTGGTATGATTCAAATCTATTGTCAGGGTTTTGGTAATTGCCAAAACCAATTCCTGTATTGAAAGTGGTTTTAGTGCCCAAGGTGAAATTTTTATCAATTTCATTTACCCAACTTTTTTTACTGTTAGCATTGTTTGGGTTGTTCAATGCAGAGGGATTGAATAAAATAAGCCCTTGGTGAATTCCAATATTGTTTCTTCCAAAAAACTGAGCTTTTGCAAGAGTCATAGAAAAACACAATAAAGACAATAAGGCTGTTTTTGTCATCAGAATTTTATTTTAGAAAGTTCCCTTTGAATATCCTTTTGCTTGATGTCTTCTCGTTTGTCAAATGATTTTTTACCTTTTCCAACCCCGATGTCTAGCTTAATGAATCCTCTGTCATTGACAAAAAGCTTTAATGGAAAAATAGTAACCCCTTTTTCTTTAACACGCGAAGTTATTTTGCGAAGTTCTTGTTTGTTAAGGAGTAGTTTTCTGTTAGCCAAAGGTAGGTGATTGTTGTAACTACCTTGCTTAAACTCGCTAATGTGCATATTTTTAATCCACAGTTCGCCGTCCTCTAACAAACAATATGCGTCATTGATATTGACATTGTGTTCTCTTACGCTTTTTACTTCAGTACCTTTTAATACGATACCGGCAGTGAATTTTAAATCTACAAAATATTCGTAATTGGCTTTTTTGTTGGTGATATGTAGTGGTTTCAGTGCCAAATTATTTTAAACTTTCGAATAGCAAATTTAACTTTTCTTTTTTGATTATTTTTTGTCCAGTTTCACATTCTGCAATCAGCCTGTCACCCACTTTGGCAACAACGTTACAATCCAACTTGTTTTTCTCCAAAACGGTAATTGTGGCGGTAAAAGTTACAGTTTGATGAAGCAAGGCAGGGGAGTGGTGTTTAATGTTAAGGAAAGTGCCTATGCCTTCTTCTTCATTCTCTTTCATTTCCAGGACAAACAAGCGACTGCTCCATTCGGCATCTCTGCCCAGGGCAAAAGTGCCATACACTTCGTGAACAGTCCCTTCATCAAATTGGGCAATATCACTTTGAGTTACAGTTTTAGTAAACGTTTTGGTGTCGCCAATTTTAAAAAGGTTTTTCATTGAATTACAAAAGTATACAATTTTAAAAATAATGCAAGACTTAATCCATTGAAGAGAAATGAAAAATACAAGAGTAAAGGCTTAAGTTTTTTGATTTTTTTATTTGATTGGTTTTCAAATTTGAAAAGAGTGATGTTTGCCATTAGGTTTTTTTGAGGTTTAACAAAGTTTTACAAGTTTATTCTTCTAAGCTCAGTAAATTCCACAAGCTAATAAACCCTTTAAACACCTTAAACAATTAAACTCCCTTAGAGAACCCTCTCCTCACTTGACTAGGCTCAGCCTAGTGGGTGACATCCTTCGGTACTATTCAGCAAAGCTGAATAACTCAGGATGACACTAATAACAATTAACTAATAACAATTAACTAATAACAATTAACTAAACACCAACAACCACCAAACAATAATCCTTCTTGCCTTTTTGGGCTAGGATATAGCGATTGTTGATTAAGTCTTTTGAAGTTATAGTAGCATTGATGTCTGCTTTTTTTTCTTTGTTGATGCTAATACCGTTGCCTAAAATCATTTTTTTAGCTTCTGATTTGCTTGGTAATAACTGTATTTTTTCGCTCAAAAAATCAATGATTGGAATGCCGTTTTCAAGTTCTGAAAGAGAAACTACCGCTTGTTTAACGCCTTCCATAGCGCTCAACAAAGTGGCTTGTTCTATGGTTGCCAATTCTTCTGCTGTTCCTTTGCCAAACAATATTTCGGAGGCACGAACTGCTTTGTCGTATGCCTCTTTAGAATGAACTCTGATGGTGATTTCTTCTGCTAAGGTTTTTTGTAATAATCGAGCACCCGGATTGGTAAAATGTTCTTTCTCTAATGCTTCAATTTCTTCTTTGCCTTTCAAACTGAAAATACGGATGTAATTTACCACATCTTCATCGGCTGCATTCAACCAAAATTGGTAAAACTGATATGGGGAGGTTTTGTTCGCGTCGAGCCAAATATTGCCTTTTTCTGATTTGCCAAACTTAGTGCCGTCTGCTTTTTTAATTAACGGCGTTGTCAAAGCATAAGCTTCGCCACTAGCCATTCTTCTGATTAATTCTGTGCCTGTAACAATATTTCCCCATTGGTCGCTACCGCCCATTTGCAGCATCACACCATGGTTTTTCCATAAATGGTAAAAATCGTAACCTTGTACCAATTGGTAACTGAATTCTGTGAAAGACATGCCCGTTTCTAAGCGTTTCTTTACACTGTCTTTTGCCATCATATAGTTTACGGTAATGTGTTTGCCAACTTCTCTGATAAAATCCAAAAAACTAAATTCCTTGAACCAATCATAATTATTAACGATTACTGCACTATTGTCGCCACAGTTAAAATCTAAGAATTTTTCCAGTTGTGCTTTTTGACAAGCCAAGTTGTGTTGCAAAATATCTTCACTCAACAGGTTGCGTTCATCGCTTTTTCCGCTTGGGTCGCCCACCATTCCAGTTGCGCCACCAACCAATGCCATGGGTTTGTGTCCACATCTTTGAAAGTGCATCAAAGTCATTATTTGCACCAAATTGCCCACACCTAAAGAATCGGCAGTGGGGTCGAACCCAATATAACCTGTAACTTGTTTGCTATTTAATAAAGCTTCTGTCTCAGGCATGATGTCTTGGAGCATTCCTCTCCATCTCAGCTCATCTATGAATTTTGTTTTCATATTTAAAATTTCTTTTTGTGCCTCACCTTCTGCTTCTTCGGAATTATCCCTTTCAATTGGCTAAGTTTAGAAGAGGGAAGACTGTTGTCGTTTTCAATATGAATTAATCTGATTAGGAACTATTAACCATACTTCCTAACCCCTATTCCCTACTTCCTAATTCCTACCCCCTATTTCCTACACCAGCATCTTCACTGGTTCTTCCAATAAATCTTTTAAGGTATTTAAGAATTTAGAACCCACCACACCGTCAACCACTCTGTGATCGCAGCTTAGGGTCACTTTCATGACGTTTGTTTTAGCTATTTGTCCGTTTACGATGCCTACGGTTTCTTTAACTCCACCCACCGCTAAAATACAAGCATCTGGCGGATTAATAATGGCAGTAAACTCTTCGATTCCAAACATACCCAGATTAGAAATAGTGAATGTGTTACCACTCCAATCTGCAGGTTGTAATTTTTTATCTTTCGCTTTTATACTGAATTCTTTCACTTCACTGCTGATTGCAGACAATGATTTTTGATTGGCAAATTTAACAACCGGAACCAATAAACCATCTTCTACTGCCATCGCTACTCCAATGTGAATGTGGTGATTCAATCTAATTTTTGTACCCAACCAGCTGGCATTAACCCATGGATGTTTGCCCAAAGCAATTGAAGAAGCCTTAACAATCATATCATTGACAGATACTTTTACTTCGCCACTTGCATTAATTGCAGCGCGAGCTTCCAAAGCCTTGTCCATATTAATTTCCATTGTTAAATAGAAATGCGGTGCTGTAAATTTGCTTTCAGCCAAACGAGCCGCAATGGTTTTACGCATTTGAGACACATTGATTTCTTCAAAACTTTCTTTTCCAGCTATATAAACACTCGAAGAAGCACTTGTTGAACTTGATTGTTTAAAATTCTCAATATCACTTTTAATAATTCTGCCATTTTCGCCCGAACCAGCTACGCTCGACAAGTCAACCCCTTTTTCAGTTGCCATTTTTTTAGCTAAGGGAGAAACTTTTAATCGGTTGTCGCTTGAACTCGATTGAACTGGTGCACTTGCAACAACTGGGTTGCTAGTGACTGTCTCAACTTTAGCAATTTCAACAACAGGAGCGGCAGGGGCAGCTGATGCGCCTGAATTTAACAAGGCAGAGAAATCTTCTCCAGCTTTACCTACAATAGCAATAACGCCATCTACAGGTGCAGCATCGCCTTCACCTAAAGTTAAGTGAAGTATGGTGCCTTTTTCATAATTTTCTAGGTCCATAGTGGCTTTGTCTGTTTCCACTTCTGCTAAAATATCACCACTTTTAATGGTATCACCTACTTTAAAGTTCCATTTTCTAACTACGCCCTCAGTCATGGTATCACTCATTTTGGGCATTTTTATCGCTACAGCCATATTTTTTTGTTAATGTTTGCAAACTTAATAATAAAGCATCAATCTAACAAAAGGAAAAATTGGGGAGTTGGAATTAGGATGTAGGGGTTAGGAATTAGGATTTAGGGGTTAGGAATTAGCCTTGTCTAGGCTCAGCCTATGGGGAGAGGAAGTAGGAAATGAACGAAAACGGAAGGACGAAAGAATGAAGAAAATTTAAACTAATTTTGCCTACCAATATTTTATGAATCAAAAATCAGCTATTGCCATACATGGTGGTGCCGGTACCATAGCACCCCATTTATTAACGCCTGAACTTGAAAAGGCTTATCTTGAAGGTTTGCGTAAGGCTTTATTGGCAGGCGATTCTTTACTTAAAAAAGGAGGCAGTTCTACTGAGGCAGTTTTGGCCGCGGTGATTGAATTTGAAAACAACCCTTTGTTTAATGCAGGCAAAGGCGCAGTATTTAACAGTCTTGGTAAGCACGAAATGGATGCCGCCATTATGGAAGGCAAACACCTGAATGCAGGGGCTGTTTGTGGTGTTAAAAACATCAAAAATCCTGTCGTTTTGGCCCATGCTGTAATGACAAAATCGCCCCATGTAATGATGGCAGGTGAGGGTGCAGAAAAGTTTGCCCAATCCGTAGGAATGTCACTGACCGATGAGGACTATTTTTATACCGAACACCGTTACCAACAATGGTTAGAGATAAGAGATACCGAAAATTATCAGCTCGACCATACTGCCAAGTCTGAAAACAAAATGGGAACGGTTGGCGCTGTGGCACTAGATTTTGAAGGAAACATTGCCGCTGCCACTAGCACAGGGGGCATGACCAATAAAAAGTTTGGCAGAGTAGGTGATTCGCCGATTATTGGGGCGGGTAATTATGCCAACAATGAAACGTGTGCTATCAGTTGTACCGGACATGGTGAATTGTTTATCAGAAGTGTGGTGGCATACGATATCAGTTGTTTAATGGCCTACAAAGGCTTAACATTGAAGCAAGCATGTGACCTAGTAGTGATGGATAAGTTGGTTAAAATAGGAGGGGAAGGCGGTTTGGTAGCCATAGATGCTATGGGGAATATCGAAATGCCCTTCAACAGCGAAGGTATGTACAGAGCGAGTTTGGATGTGGATGGGGAAATAAGTGTGAAGATTTATAGGTAGACTGAGAGTAAAAAAGTAGTTGTATTATTATTTTACTTTCAAATAATTTCAAATTTTCTTTACAACTTTCATGCTTGCGTTTATAAGCATTTTTCTTTCATTTATGTAATAGAGGTGCTAACGGAAACAGATAGACCTCGCAAATATTGGAACGACTTAAAAGCAAAACTAAAAAAAGAAGGAAGTGAACTGTCCGAAAAAATCGGACAGTTGAAAATGCTAGCAGCTGATGGCAAAATGCGAAGCACCGATGAATCTAGCTTTCGCATGCATTTTTCAAGTGTGAACCCAACAATAGCCTCTGGTAAAAAACTAAATTTCCCCTTAGATTCATATTATGCACATTCACCATTAATGGTGTTTACACTCAAACAAATAAATCATGTAATTTTCTAATCAATAATTTAACCGCCCCATTTTTTATTTATTCTTTATTTTAGGTGATTTATAATTTTTTGGGGGGTCGATTTGTTTTCTAATATGAACTTTTGCTCCGTAGGAGTAATATCATAATAGAAAAATTAAATGATGTATGAATTAAGCTGCAGAGCAGCGACATTATTCAATCCATTCAAAAAGATATTTATCATTATAATCGATATTAAATTTTTGTAGAAGTTCTAAATATTCGTCTTTAAATGTTTTCTTTTTATGGTGTTGCTCTTGATTGTTTATGTATGCAATAACTGTGTCTAATTGTGATTGAGCGTAAGAAAATGCACCAAAACCTTCTTGCCATTGAAATATGCTACTAAGATAACCATTTTCATTTATCCATCTCGATGAATTTGATTTTAAGTCTCTGACTAGATCTGAAATGGCAATATTGGGTTTTATACTTACAAGAATATGTATATGGTCTGACATTCCACCTATGGCATAAATTTTTTGCTCTTTTGCATTTGCAATTCCACAGATATATTGGTGTAATTGGACTTTCCAACTTTTTTGAATGAGGTTTTGTCGCCCTTTAACCGAAAAAACGAGGTGTAAGTATATTTGTGTGTATGTGTTTGCCATTTTAAGTTTAAGATTTAAAGGATGACGCCCCTATGGGGCTTTGTTTGCATGTTGTTTTTAGTTTATTATTATGATGTCGCCCTTATGGGGCTTTATCAATACTTTGTTTTTTTTGCTTCTTCATTTGCTGTATCTGCCCATTCTTTAGAAAATTTTAATGCTCGGTCTTTTATTTCGTTCCAACTTAAGGTCATGTTTAATTTTAGGTTTTATATATAGAAAATGTTTACAGTTCGCAATTTATGTTTTTAAATTGTATTGATAAAATAGTTTGCTGAGAAAAGTATTATAATAGCAACACTATTATCTCAATTTGATGAAGGATGTATTTGATTAAAGCTTTCTGCCAATGAAATATGAGATTAAGATTGATGAATTATTAGGTAAATAAAATAAATGTCGTTTATTTGTGGAGTAAAAAATATGAAAACAGGTGTTATTCAATTAAATACGATTGTAGTTTCATTGATTTTAACTACAAGTCAATTAGTAATTGCACAAAAGCCATTGGTTTTTATTGAGGGAGGAATAGGTTCAAATAGAAAAGAATCAAAAATGACTCATTCGTCTGGAATTGAAATTGCAGCAACCAACTATTCAACATTGGGGTTAAGAACTCCATTGAACAAATCACAAAATTTATATTTAAGTAGTGATTTTATTTTTGGTACAAGAAAATTTGATTACACATTCTCAACGCCTAATGATTATTCTTACAAAACCAAACGCTATGGTTTTAATGTAGGTTTTGATTACCTGCCAACTCCAATATCTAGGTTAAAAAACCTGAAGATTGGAATTGGATTTAAATTAGGGTCAAACCATTTTAAGTCAAATTTAGAAACACAAAGTGCTTATTTACAACAAATATTATTGCCAACCATCAATCGGAATAAAATAGAATTGGGTTTTGTTTTCCATGCTCAATATGCGTTAGGTAAAAAATCAGGTATTTTCTCAAGAATAGAATTAAGGGGTAAAGAAACAACTTTACTTCACACGCCATTATTCTTTTTGGGGTATCAGTTTAAAATCAATACATATGAAAAACAATAAAATAATATCTTTAACATTTCTGTTTTTTCTCTCTTTTTCTTTTGTAGCCTGCGATGAAAAAATAAATAATTTTGTACCAGACGGACATCATAAAGATGGCATACATGAAATAAAAGTTTTTCCTGGTTTTAAAGGTGATCTTTCCCAAATTTCAGCATTTAAAAGCCAATACACCATTTACAGTGTTGAAGATTCTATGCAAGCAAGAGGCATTTATTACTTCAAGGATTCATCAACCTTTAATCAAATCGTTCGCATATTTGAACCCAACTTTAAAATTAATGGATTTGACTTTGATAACTATTATCTGGCAATAGTAAATGTAGACCTGGGAGATCAAGGTGTTTTTACTTGTTGTGCATCATATCAACTTAAAGGTTATTTAAACCATCATAATAAAACCATTATTTTAAAAGCAAGTGCAAAATACAGTAAAAGTGGTTCATATACGAGTTCAGATGGGATTAAGTTTGTTTCTTGGGTAAGTATCCCACGTGTAGCTGGAGAATGGAAACTAATTGTTGAAAATAATTTATGAGAAACCCCGTTCTCGCTCGCATCTTTCGAGTGTGCTATTAAACGACCTCTTGTAAATTAAGCCGTTGTTGGTGTTATCACCAACAACTACTGTTGCCTTACACTTTTTAATTTTCCATCTTCAAAATCAATATCTAAATCAGTAATACCAGAGCCATACTTATTTTTAATTACATAGCCCCAATCCTCATATTGAGTGCTGCCTATTTCTCTCAAACTTACCTGATCTGGTTTTCCTAAAAGAATGCGTACAGAGTCCTTGGTTATACCTGTATAAAGCCTTACAATACCTTTTTTGCCTTTTATCTCAGTATACTGAACTTTGTATTCGTTTTTATCTTTATTGGCTTTTAAGCCTAAACCAATTATAAATACAACTAATATTGTAGTAAATACACCACCTATAAAGCCTAGAATAAAGATAATTAATCCTTTCATATTTATTGTTTTGTTATTGTTCAGTAGACATTAAAATTTTAATACTATACAAATTAGCACTAAAAATCTTAAACCACCAAAAATCCAAACAATTTTCCCTTTCACTTGTCTTCTTAACACACAAGTAATTTATAATTTATAAATTTTTATTACCTTTGCAATTCAATTCAATTTATCAATAATTAATAATGTCAACAGAAACAAGCACTTACATTCCTTATAAAGTAAAGGACATCTCATTAGCAGAATGGGGAAGAAAAGAAATAAAATTAGCAGAAGCCGAAATGCCAGGATTGATGGCGTTGCGTGCTGAGTTTGGTGAAAGTAAACCCCTTAAAGGCGCTCGCGTTGCAGGTTGTTTGCACATGACTATTCAAACTGCTGTACTAATCGAAACTTTAACTGCCTTAGGTGCAGAAGTTACTTGGTCTTCATGTAATATATTCTCAACGCAAGACCACGCTGCTGCGGCTATTGCTGCTGCAGGTATTCCTGTTTATGCTTGGAAAGGTATGACAGCCGAAGAGTTTGATTGGTGTATCGAACAAACTTTGTTTTTTGGCGAAGACAAACAACCTTTAAACATGATTTTGGATGATGGTGGCGACTTAACCAATATGGTATTCGATAACTATCCTGAATTGTCTGCGGGTATCAAAGGATTAAGCGAGGAAACCACCACTGGTGTTCACCGTTTATACGAAAGAATGAAAAATGGCACTTTAGTAATGCCTGCTATCAACGTGAATGACAGCGTAACTAAATCTAAATTTGATAACAAATATGGTTGCAAAGAATCTTTAGTAGATGCAATCAGAAGAGCCACTGATATTATGATGGCTGGTAAAGTTGCTGTAGTTGCAGGTTATGGTGACGTAGGAAAAGGTTCTGCTGAATCATTAAGAGGTGCAGGTTGTCGAGTATTGGTTACAGAAATTGACCCGATTTGTGCTTTACAAGCTGCTATGGATGGTTTTGAAGTCGTGCCAATGGATGAAGCTGTAAGTCGTGCAAATATTTTCGTAACCGCAACAGGAAACGTTAATATCATCAAAGACAGACACTTTAAAGCAATGAGAGACAAATCTATCGTTTGTAATATTGGTCACTTTGACAATGAAATTGACATGAATTGGTTGAACCAAAACTATGGTTCTACTAAATACAGTATCAAACCACAAGTTGATGTTTATGAAATAGACGGTAAAGAAGTGATTGTATTGGCCGAAGGAAGATTAGTAAATTTAGGTTGTGCAATGGGGCACCCTTCTTTTGTAATGAGTAACTCTTTCAGTAACCAAACCTTGGCTCAAATAGAATTATGGCTTAACAGTGCTAATTACAAAAACGAAGTGTATGTGTTACCTAAACATTTAGATGAAAAAGTAGCAATGTTACATTTGGCTCATATTGGTGCTAAGTTAGAAACTTTGGAACAAGAACAAGCAGATTATATTGGAGTAGCTGTTAAAGGTCCATTCAAAAAAGATACTTACAGATATTAAGTTTAAAAGAATCATTTGACAAGAATTGCAAAACATGCGCTGTATTTAATCTTGTGTTTGTCTATTTGGGGTTTTAAATCCAAGGACAATCAGCAAAGTGCTGTTTTAAAAATTCAAACTAAAAATGATTCGATGGTTTGTGATTCCTTGTTTTGCTTTGCTAAGCAATACATAGACAAACCTTATTGTTACGGCAGTAAAACCCCAAAATGTTTTGATTGTAGCGGATTAGTTCGCCATGTATTCAGCCATTTTGGGGTCGAATTGCCACATTGTTCCGATTGTCAAGGCAAGTTGGGAAAGTTTGTTAGTTCCAAAAATGCCATGCGTGGCGATTTAATTTTTTTTAATGGTCGACAAAAAAACAGCGAAACCGTTGGTCACGTTGGAATAGTCTCTCATAGAGAAGGAGAGAAAATATTTTTTATTCACGCCTCAGTTCAAGCAGGCGTTATCATTTCAAATTCTGAAGAACTTTATTACAGAGAAAGGTTTATGTTTGTAAAACGTATTTCCATTCAAAATAACTAATGCATACCACAGAAAAAGACTCTTTATATCCCAATTTATCGGAATTAAGTGCAGATTCCATATTAAGTGCAATTAATAACGAAGACCAAAAAGTAGCAGTTGTGGTCCAAAATGAAATAGCAGCCATTAGTGCTTTGGTTTCCACAATTGTAAAACAGTTAAAAAAAGGGGGTCGTTTGTTTTATATAGGAGCAGGCACCAGTGGAAGATTAGGGATATTAGATGCCAGTGAATGTCCTCCAACTTATGGTGTTCCTTTCGATTTGGTAGTAGGAATTATTGCTGGTGGAGATGGTGCCATTAGAAAGGCAGTAGAGTTTGCAGAAGACGATACTCAACAAGCAATTATCGACTTGAAATTTCATAATATTAATGAGAATGACATAGTCGTTGGTATTTCAGCATCAGGTAGAACCCCTTATGTTTTAGGAGGCTTGTTAGCTTGCAAGGAGCTAGGAATTCCAACAGGTTGCATTACTTGCAATCAATTGTCTGTGATAGGTCAATCGTGCGACTTCCCTATAGAGGTAGAAGTAGGTCCCGAAGTGGTAACAGGAAGTACAAGAATGAAGTCGGGCACCGCTCAAAAAATGGTTTTAAACATGCTCAGTACAGCCTCCATGATTTTGTTAGGGAAGGTAAAGGGGAGCAAAATGGTTGACATGCAATTGAGTAATGAAAAACTCATAGACAGAGGCACCAAAATGGTAATTGCAGAAACGCAATTGGATTACGAAACTGCCAAAAAGTTACTTTTAGAAAATGGTAGTGTAAGAAAAGCAGTTGACAAACATCAACAAAAACACTAGAATTTAGATTCTTTAGTCCTTGCGATACAATATTTTTTAGTTATCAGCCGTTTAAGTTGAAAATAATTTTGTAAAGTATAAATTTTTATATAGGTTTGTGGATTGTAGATAAACCAGTTAGTACCATTAATCAACGCATGAAAAAAATTACTATATTATTCAGCTCAGCAATTGTAGCACTTTCAATTGTATTGTCGGGTTGTGGCGGGGCAAGTTTGTCAAAAGCAGACGAAGCCAAAAAAAGGATGAATTATAAGTTGGCAGGGGATTTATACACCCAAATTTCTCCAAATGTCAAAGACAAAGATGAAGCTCAACGAGGTAGGATGGAAGCAGCTTATTGTTATAGAATGGCAAATGAGTATGAGAAATCAATCAAAGCTTATGAGAAAGTCTTAAAGAAAGAACCCAAAAATACAGAAGCTCTGTATCAATTAGGTTCATTAAGTATGAAAGTTTCTGGTGATGGATGTAATCCTGATGCCAATAGAAAAGCTAGAGAATGGTTTACCAAATATTTAGAAGAAGTTCCCAATGACGAGAAAGTTCTAAGAAAAGTAGCAGGAATAGACAGTGCTGAAAATTGGAGAAAAGAAGCGCCTTTAAGCCGTTTTAAAGTTTCAAATTTCAAAGTTGTAAATACCAAAGGAATGGATTACAGCCCAATGGTTGCTAGTAAAAAAGACGATGTTGTTTACTTCAGTACTGACAGAGTTGGTGGTGTTGCCAAAAATAAAGTATATGGATTAACTGGAAATAGTTACTCTGATATGT
>JBIPNH010000149.1:0-4905 GCA_044373665.1 Bacteroidia bacterium | reverse complement strand
TAAGCATTTGGGTTGTTCAAAGCAATCAAATTCATGCTAACGAACCTGATGAACAAGATGCTTTATTTGAACCTGCTCATGACAAAACATACAGACATCCTACCTTTTATATCCTTCCTTTAGAATTAAACCACATGTAACATGGAACATCAAACAATTAAAATAGACTATCTTTTACATTTGGCAGATAATTCAATGATTTTAGGTCAACGAAATGCCGAATGGTGTGGACACGGACCAATCTTAGAACAAGACATCGCTTTAACTAATATCTCTCTAGATTTATTTGGTGAAGCTCGCAACTTATACAACTACATTGCCAAACTCAAAGGAGGCTCTTCCACCGAAGATAGTGTTGCTTTTTTAAGAGATGTATTGGAATACAGAAATCTTTTACTGTTAGAACAACCAAATATTGACTGGGCTTACACCATTGTAAGACAATTTTTCTTTGATGTGTTTCACTTTTACCAAATGACTGCCTTGTGCCAAAGTAATGACGAGCAAATCCGTTCTATCGCCATCAAATCTTTGAAAGAATGTACATATCACCTTAAATGGAGTAGTGAGTGGGTTATTAGATTAGGGGATGGCACAGATGTGAGTCATCAAAAAACAAAAGCAGCCTTAAATGATTTATGGGATTTCACCTCCGAATTGTTTACGCCGTCTGAAACCGAAAACAAAGCCGCTGAACTTGGTTTTGGCGCTGATATTTCTCTAATAAGACCTTTATGGGAACAAAAAGTAAAAGACATTCTATCGGAAGCAACGCTTGAGTACCCTGAAACAAAATACACCCAAAATGGTGGAAAAACAGGATTGCACTCCGAACACTTAGGTTTTATTTTGGCGGAAATGCAATTTTTACAACGTGCCTATCCGGGTGCAGAGTGGTAATTAGGACTTCCTAATCCCCAATACAACTTTTCTTTTTGCAATTTTTGCAAGTATTTATTAAATTATCTGCAAAAATCGCAAAAATGCATTTTACCCTTTTCAAAATTCGCCAAAAAACACGGCTTACATTCTTTTTTTTTTACATTATTACGATTATTCCTTTTTGGCTAAATATGACTTTCGTCAATCAATAAATTAATCGAAGATTTAACTAACATCTTTGCATCAATAAATTTTTATTGATATGAATACAAAAAACAATTTCAAATTATGGCATGTAATACTTATTACTTTACTAAGCATTACTTCGGTTAAAGCTCAAAAAAACGAAAACAAACCACAAAAGGAGGATATAGCCGTTTTAGACTTCGATACCCGCGGATATAACTTCAATCAGCAGCAAGCCATTCAATTTCTCATTAATGAACTCATCCGAATTGGGCAATATGAAGTAATGGACAATTACGAAATTGAATATATTTCGAAAAAAGAAAACCTAATAACAACAGGCTGTTTTTCTAAAACTTGCTTATCTGAAATGGGGGTTCACTTTAAAACAGACAAAATGTTTACAGGTAGTATTCAACTTTTGGGTGACAGAGTTAATGTTACACTTAGATTGTTTGATGTAAATACTGGCTCATTTGAAAAAACATTGGTTAAAGATTTTTTAAACATTTCGGGCAATGAACTGATGATGATAAGAATAACAATAAATGAAATGTTTAATATCGCTAATGATGAAAATGCTGTAAAAAAACTAACCATGAAATCAGAATTTGATAACACAGTAAACAATCCATACAAATTAATTCTAAAATCAGACGGGCCAAGAATTGGTGTTGTTGGATTTGGTGGAGTAGCGGCGGAAGTTATCAGAAACGAACCTAACAAAGGCGGCTATGGAAGCTATCCTTTGATGTTTCAATTTGGCTATCAATTCGAAAAACAATATCTAAACGAAGGTAACTTTCAAGCATTGATTGAATTCATTCCTACTATCACAGGTTTAGACCAAGGCAGAGTTATTCCAAGTATTAGTTTTTTAAATGGATTAAGAAACAATGTTAATGGATGGGAATTTGCTTTTGGACCAACGTTTAATTTAACTAAAATGGCAAAAGGTTTTTATGAAACTGATGCAAATGGTAACAAAAACTGGTATTTACAGTCTGACCAAGATTTATTTCCTAACAAAGAATTAAACATGGTAAACAGACCCGATAGCAGAGGAAATGTTACCGCCACTGCAGGATTTTTATTTGCCTTTGGAAAAACTTTCAAAAGTGGTAAAATGAATATCCCTTTGAATTTCTTTTTTGTTCCAAGCACAAATGGCGCCCGCTTTGGCTTGTCTTTTGGATGGAATGGCAAGGACCGTTATGAACTGAACGACTAATAATAATTTTACAAAACAAAAGGGTTGTTTCTAAATTGAAGCAGCCCTTTTTTTATTTATTTGATTTTAACTTAAGTTCAGTTATGTTTGTGTAACAAATCATGACGAATAGAAGAAATTTTATCAAACATTCATTATTGGCTTCAGGGGCACTCGGCTTTGGTATCCATGAATTAAATGCAAGTCCTTTGTCTGTTTCTCTGAATAACCTAAATGAGATTGAAGATGAACAATTGTGGAAACTTATTCGTTCTCAATTTCCATTATTAAGTAGTAAAACCTTTTTGAATAATGGCACATCGGGCCCCTCTCCTTTTTCAGTCATTCATGCCATACAAAACGAAATGATGGACATAGAAAAAAATGGCCGATATGGCGGAAATGAGGACATAGCTATCAATTCACTGGCTCGGTTTTTAGGAACCAAACAATCCGAAATATCTTTAACCAGAAATGTAACAGAGGGAATAAACATTATTTGTTGGGGCTTGAATTTAAAAGCAGGTGACGAAGTTATAATGACTAAGCACGAACATGTTGGTCACGCAGGTCCATGGCTCAACAGAGCAAAATTGCACGGAATTGTAGCCAAACCTATGGAACTAGGGAAAACAGCCGAAGAAACCATCGATTTGTTTAAAAAAACATTGACCAAAAAAACCAAATTTATAAGCATACCTCATATTCCATGTACCATAGGTCAAATTCTCCCCGTTAAAGAAATTTGTACCATAGCAAAAAGCATGGGCATCATAACAATGATAGATGGCGCTCATCCTCCCGGCATGCTTTCTATCGACTTAAAAGACATCAATTGCGACTTTTATGTGGGATGTTGCCACAAGTGGATGTTAGGTCCTAAGGGAACTGGTTTTTTATATGTTTCAGAAAATGCACGACCACTTGTTCAGGTTTATTATGGTGGCGGTGGTGTTGACACAGGTTGGGACATGTTGAGCAATCCTCCTAAAATGGAATCTTATGTAGACAATGGTCACCGATTCTTTTACGGCACACAAAATGCAGCCTTGTTTAAAGGCATTGAAGCTGCTGTCCTTTTTCAAGAACAAATTGGAAAAAAACGAATTGAAAACAGAGTAAAACAACTCGCCAATTATTTACAAGAACAATTGCTCAAATTAAGCGCCGATATAGAAATGTTAACCCCAACAGAATCTATTTCTAGAGGTGCACAAATTGCCTTTAAAATTAAGGGTAAGGAAATGTCAGAACTTCAGAAAAAAGGATATGAAAACAATATTATAACCCGCTATGTTCCCGAAAACAATATCAATTGCTTGCGTGTTTCTACCCATATCTATAACAATGAAGCTGAGTTAGATTCATTATTAAAAGTGATTGACCAATTTATAAAGAATGACCAATAAAGAGCTTGCAAGCATTTTTTTTGAACAATGGGAGCAAAATGTTCCGTCATTTTTTATTAAAACATCAGGAAGTACGGGCGAACCCAAATCCATTGAATTAAAAAAAGAATGGCTCATTTGGAGTGCATTAAATACAGCAAAGGAAATTAACCCTCAATCCGACGATCATTTATTGTGTTGTATTCCCATTGACAAAATTGGCGGTTTAATGATGTTAGTGCGTTCAAAAGTTTGGAATATTCCTGTTACTATTATTGAACCATCGGGCTCACCTTTACTAACAAAAAACGATGCAACAATTGCTTCATTCACCCCATTCCAATGTTCAAACATTTTAAATGACCCTACACAATATCAAAACTTGAGTCAATTAAGAACTGTAATTATTGGAGGGGGCGACCTGTCTGTTCAACTTGAGAAACAAATACAATCTTTACATTACAACACTGTTTTTTACCACAGTTATGGCATGACAGAGACTTGTTCTCACATTGCCTTAAGGAGAATCAACACTGCACAACACCAATCGCATTTCAAACCCTTTGAGGATGTCATTATCAAACAAAATAGCGAACAATGTATTGAAATAAAATGTCCCTTTCACTCAGAATTTATTTCAACAAATGACTTAATTGTATTGAACGAAAATGGGGAATTCAAAATGATTGGTCGTGCTGACTTTGTAATAAATACAGGAGGAGTTAAATTAATACCTGAATACATTGAACAATTAATCGAACAAAACATTTCGCCCAAAGTCGCTTTTGTAATCAGTTCCATTCCTGATGACGCATTAGGAGATAAAGTAGTGCTTGCAAGTCCGAATGTGAATGCTTTCGACCGAGTTGATTTTTCATTTTTAAACCAATATTCTAAATACGCTATCCCAAAACTAATCTTAAATTTAGATGAAATTCCGTTAAATCAATCCAACAAAATCGACAGAATAAAAATCAAAAATACATTATCAAAATCACTAAGTTGATTTTATTAACCATTGAAGTATGGTTAAATAAACAAAACTAATGACTTTTTAATTTGAACATCCTCTACTTTTATCAGTAAAAACGCTCAACATTTGGCTCTTACTAGCACTTAAAAACGATTTATAAAGAACAACACAAGTGCTTTAAACAATAGTAATAACAAGCCTTAAGCTCAGTTCGAAAAAAAAAATCAAAAAAAATCAAAAAAAAATTTAAAGATATGAGTTGAACA
>JBIPNH010000148.1:0-4986 GCA_044373665.1 Bacteroidia bacterium | reverse complement strand
TGATTCTTTTTAAATATGCAAAAATCTGTTCTTATGCATTTATTGCATCCTACTACATTAAAAAGAATCAGTGACTCTAAATTATATGGCAATACCTACAGTTTAAATGATGTTTTAAAAGACCTAAGTCAATCTATTTTCCAAGCAGATATGCAGGGTTCTGTTAATTCATCAAGACAAAACTTACAGATTCTTTATGTAAACATGTTAATTGATATTTGTGACAGTCGCAACAATTACGATTTACTCTCACAGTCAAAAGCAAGCAGTCAAATTTCCAATATTCAAAAAATGCTTCAAACCGCTAATACTACTTCAACCGGAGAAACCAAAGAGCACCGCAATTATTTGTTGCTCCTAATTAAAAACCACTTAAATGCCTCTCAAGTAAAATAATGTGAACTTTACTTGTTTTTCTTTATACTAATGATACATCATTCACTCGATTTTGGGTATTATATCTTATGTAAGAACTTGTATAATAAAATTAAATAGCTGATTTACAGAGTTATTCTACTTTTTTAAAAAAAACTATTGGAAATTATTTTCATTTGTTTAGTTTTGTTTTCAACATTAAAATTAATCTGCTTATTGAAATGAGAATTTACATTGGAAATTTAAACTACAGACTTCGAACAGAAGAATTAAAGAATTCTTTCTTACCATTCGGTGAAGTCATTGGAGCCAAAATCGTTAGAGACCAAGAAACCAAGCGAAGCAAGGGTTTTGGTTTTGTTGAAATGGCAAACGAAAGTGATGGTTTAAGGGCAATTGAAGCCCTAAATGGCCAAGATCTTAGCGGTCGGAAAATGATCGTAACAGTTGCAAAACCGAGAGAAAATCAGGAGTTTGGCAATATCAACGAAACTGCGGGTGATTAATCCCATCTAAACAACTATTGAAAAAAGCAACCTTTGGGTTGCTTTTTTATTTTATAAAAACCCGTTGTCTATTAAGTACTTTACAATATCCTCCTTATCCTTACCTATCGAAGATACTACTGAATTAAAACGATTATTTTTATAAGTCAATAAATTCCATTCGTTCGACATAAACTTTGTTTCAGTAGCCGTACAAATCATAGCACCAACAGAATTAAACACAGAATACTGAGTTAATAAGCCTTCCTTACCATTGACAGTGGACTTTACGATAGACCCAATCATTTTACTGTCTTGTTGAATATTATCACCCAAAAACATCAAAAAAGATTGTTTATTGCGAGGTACTATTACGTTATAATTATTAATATCTTGTTGAGCAGTGTTTACTCTATTTTGATCGATAGAAACACTAATAGTTGGATTAATTGTCCCTTTTAAAACGGTAAACAATTCAACCCTCATCGTATCCAAACCATTTTCATTGATTAATTGGTATTTACAAATGGTTTCGTAAACATCTAAACTCCCAATTTCTGATGGAACATCACATTGCATTCTCAAACCAGGGAATTGATAATGGTGGTAATATCTAACCACTTGATTTTGGTCCTTGTAATTTTTCAATGAGATGACTATATAGTCTTTTTTATTCTCTAATCCCTGTATCGTTTGCTCTTCAGCCCCTAATAAAAAACTTTTACTGATTACATTAACAAGTGCATTCGGCTTACCCTTACAAAACAGAGTATCTAAACTACTGATGCCTTTCTTTTTTTCAAGAGATTCTAGAACCTTTTTTTGGTGTTTTTTTACTTCTTTGTCAGAAAGTTGCGCCATTACAGACA
This sequence comes from Bacteroidia bacterium, assembly GCA_044373665.1. Lineage (GTDB taxonomy): Bacteria > Bacteroidota > Bacteroidia > NS11-12g > UBA955 > JABMMZ01. The sequence continues at coordinate 3,257 of JBIPNH010000148.1, read as the reverse complement.
TTGACACAAGGGCTAAGGTTAAACTAAATATTATTTTCATGCAATTTCAATTAGGTTTGTTGCGAGTTCAATTTCTTCTTTTTGATTTCCTGCAAACAAAATTATTTTGTTATCTTTAATCTCATTAATACAATTTTGATACCATTTTTCTCCTTTTGAATCCATATTACTCAAAGGTTCATCTAACAACAAAACTGGACTATCAGAATATAGGCATAATGCTGTTTTGAAACGCTGTAACATTCCCGATGAAAAATTCTTTAACGGTTGTTTCATTTGTTTATTAGAAAACATAGACTGTTGACCAAAAACCTCAGAATCGACACTAATTTTATTCAAAGATTGATAAAAAGCAAGAATATCATTCATTGAAAAATCCATAGGTAATTCTAATGAGGGGGTGGTCATAGAAAACACTAATTCAGGTTTTTCAATACTTCTTTCATTAAAAAACACAGCCCCTTCTGACTGTTGAACTAGACCATATACAATTTGCAAAAGAGTAGATTTACCACTTCCATTGTGGCCTGAAATGGCAATGCTTTCTCCTGTATTTAAATTAAAAGAGATATTTCTGAACAACCACTGAGAAAGATAGTGTTTCCCAATATTTTCAACTTTAAGAATATCCATTAATAAGAATTGTCTTATTTAGAGATATAGCCCTTCATGATTCCTCTGTCACTGTTTTTAATAAACAATAGTATTTCATCACGTTCGGGGGTTGCTTGCATATTTGCTTCTATTTCGGCTATTGCTTTTGCATTATTTAAGCCTCTAACATACAATGTTCTGTATATCTCTTGTATTTCCGCAATTTTTTCACTTGGAAAACCTCTTCTTCTTAAACCAATTGAATTGACTCCTTCATAACTAAGAGGCTCTCTCGCCGCTTTTGTGAAAGGGGGTACATCTTTTCTTACCAAACTTCCTCCACTTATCATGGCGTGTTTACCTATATGAACAAATTGGTGAACTAAAGTAGCACCACCAAGTATGGCAAACTCTCCTACTATAACGTGACCTGCAACTTGGGTACTATTCGCTAAAATCACATTATCTCCGATAACACAATCGTGAGCAACGTGACTGTATGCCATTATCAAAACATTTTTACCGATTTCTGTTTTTCCTCTGTCTTTAGTTCCTCTATTTAGAGTAACACACTCACGAATTACAGTATTATCACCGATGACGGTTAAGGAATCTTCGCCATCAAATTTCAAATCTTGTGGAATTGCTGAAACGATTGCTCCTGGAAAAATTTTAACATTTTTACCAATTCTGGCACCTTCAAAAATGGTAACTCCAGAACCAATCCAAGATCCTTCATCAATTTCAACATTTTTATGAATAGTAACAAAAGGATCTATGACAACATTCTCTGCAATTTTAGAGCTTGGATGAACGTATGCTAATGGTTGTATCATTGTTTTATATTTCTGTATTACAATATTTATGAAGCTATCCCCTAATCAATTATTTAATTTTAACAATTTGAGCCATCATTTCAGCTTCGCTTACTAATTTCTCTCCAACATAAGCTCTACCTCTCATTAGGCAAATACCTCTTCTGATTGGTTCTAACAGCTCCATTTTCATTACCAATGTATCCCCTGGGACAACCTTGTCTTTGAATTTTGCATTGTCAATTTTCATGAAATAAGTCGCATAATTTTCAGGATCAGGCACTTCGCTTAATATAAGTATTCCGCCTGCTTGTGCCATGGCTTCTAACTGTAAAACACCCGGCATTATTGGATCTCCAGGAAAGTGACCCGCAAAAAAGTATTGGTCGCCCGTAACATTTTTTACCGCAACAATTTCTTTTTCACTTTTTTCAATAATTTTATCTACCAATAAAAAAGGGTGTGCATGTGGTAAAAAACGATTGATGTCTTTGTATTCAAAAATAGCTTTTTGATTTGGGTTATAAATTGGCGCTTCGTTAGCTTGTTTTTTCTTTGACTTTTTAATTAAGGCTTTTATTTTCTTAGCAAAAGCAACGTTACTTCCATGCCCAGGTCTTGCTGCCATAATTTGAGCTTTTAAAGGCATTCCAACTAAAGCCAAATCTCCAATCAAGTCGAGCAACTTATGTCTTGCTGGCTCGTTTTGAAAACGCAATTCAACATTGTTTAAAATCCCTTCTTTTCTAACCTCTACTTTCGGTTTATTAAACACCTTTGCCAACCTTTCCATTTCGGCATCTTCTACCACTCTGTCTACAATAACAATTGCATTATTCAAATCTCCTCCTTTAATTAAATTGTTATTGAGCATAATTTCTAGTTCATGTAAAAAACAGAAAGTTCTGCATGAAGAAACTTGCGACTGAAATTCAGATAAATTAGTAATTGTAGCATGTTGACTTCCCAAAACAGGACTGTTGTAATCCACCATTACTGTTAATCTATAGTCATCAAGCGGCATAGCAACCATTTCAACTTGATTTTCAGCATCACTGTAGTGAATATTATTAGGCACTACAAAATACTCTCTTTCAGCATCTTGCTCTTCGATACCTACCGTTAAAATTCTTTCAATAAACGGATATGAACTTCCATCCATAATTGGCATTTCGGGACCATCAATTTGAAGTAACACATTGTCTATTTCCAAACCAACTAAAGCCGCTAGGGCATGTTCTACTGTACTAACTCTTACACCATTTTTCTCCAATGTAGTTCCTCTAGATGTATCAACAACCAAATCGCAATCTGCTTCAATAATTGGCTGACCGTCAACATCTATTCTTTGAAATTTGTATCCATGATTGATTGGAGCTGGCGTAAATGTAAGATTCACATTGGCCCCTGTATGTAATCCGACACCTGAAATAGTAACCGCTTGTTTTAGGGTAGTTTGTTTCATGCTTTTTTTAATTCTTTTATTATTTGTTCCAATTCCCTAACTCTTTTTTCAAGAGCAGGTAAATTTCTTTGTAAAACTTGACTTTTAAAGGCTTCTTTCACTGGCATAGCTGGCGAACCGATAAATTGTTGATTGGGTTCTAAAATAGATTTAGGAATTCCCGACTGACCGCCTATTTGAGTGCCATCAGCAATCGTTATATGTCCTACTATCCCGACTTGAGCACCTATAACACATTGTTTCCCAACCTTGGTACTTCCCGCAACACCACTCAATCCTGCAATAACTGTATTTTCTCCAACTTCAGCATTGTGGGCTATTTGAACCATGTTGTCTAATTTCACCCCTTTTCTAAGAATTGTGCTGCCCATAGTGGCTCTGTC
>JBIPNH010000042.1:0-17476 GCA_044373665.1 Bacteroidia bacterium | reverse complement strand
CAGGTTTAATGGCTTTTTTAGCCTATCAATGTTTAAACAATCAAAATTAATTACAAAATTTACATAAATTTGAAGCATACAATGAAAAAAATTTTAGTCACTCTATTTTTTGCAAGCATTTTTAATAGCTACTCCCAACAATATTCAACAGATTCAGTTTCTCAAAAACTTTCAACTTACAAATCAGTTCGCCTTTCTACCGATTTGTCCCAAATTAACGATATGGAAAAAGAAGGCCTTAAGTTTTTGGTTAGAGCGGCAGAAATGATTAATGAAATCTTTAAACTTCAAGCATACGCCGGTCATCCGATAACGGATACTATTACAAATGCTGTTGTAAAAAAGTACATGGAAATCAATTATGGACCATGGGATCGATTAAGTGATAATAAACCGTTTATCAATGGAATAGGTCCAAAACCATTAGGGGCAAATTACTACCCCGCAGACATGCGACAAACTGAGTTTGATAGTTTAACAGATGAAAGAAAAAATAGCCCATATTCAATTATCGTAAGAGAAGAAGGTCAATTAGTTGTTAAGCCATACAATGAAGTATACTCTGATTATTTAGCACAAGCAAGTATGTTTTTAAGAACATCAGCAGGAATGTTAAACGATCCTCAACTACTGCCGTATTTATTGGCAAGGGCAGATGCATTAATAAGTAATCAATATGATGAAAGTGATAAAATTTGGCTTCAAATGAAGGGTAACAAATATGACATTATTATAGGGCCTATTGAGAATTACGAAGACCAATTGTATGGTTTGAAAACTTCTTACGAAGCTTATGTGTTGGTAAAAGATATTGAATGGAGTAAACGATTAGAGAAATACGTTGCTTATTTGCCTGAATTGCAAAAAAATCTACCTGTAGAAAAGCAATATAAAGCAGAAACAACAGGCGGAAATAGTCAAATCAACGCTTATGATGCCATTTATTATGGTGGCGATTGCAACTCAGGAAGTAAAACTATAGCGGTTAATCTTCCAAACGATGAACAATTGCAAATTAACTATGGAACACGTAGAAGTCAAATTAAGAATGTAATGAAAGCAAAGTTTGACCATATTATGATGCCTATTACCAAAGCGCTTATGGATTCAAGTCAAATTAAGCACGTTAATTTTAATGCATTTTTTGCCAATACTATGTTCCATGAAGTGGCCCATGGTTTAGGGATTAAAAATACCATTAACGGAAAAGGAACTGTTAGGGAAGCTTTAGGGGCAAATTATAATGCGCTTGAGGAGGGTAAAGCTGATATTTTGGGACTGTACATGATTACAGAACTATTCAACAAAAAAGTATTGACCGAAGGACAATTGATGGATTATTATGTAACCTTTATGGCGGGAATATTCCGTTCTGTTAGATTTGGTGCCGCCAGTGCACATGGTAAAGCAAACATGATTAGATTCAACTATTTTCAAGAAAAAGGCGCTTTTACTAAAGATCCAAAAACTCAAAAATACAAAATAGACATGGCAAAAATGAAACTTGCAATGACTGAATTGTCTGCCTTAATTTTAAAATTACAAGGAGATGGAGATGTTGAAGGAGTGAAAAAGTTATTATTAGAAAAAGGACAAATTCCTGCGGATTTACAAAACGATTTAAACAAACTCTTGCAATTGAAAATACCTGTTGATATTATCTTTGAACAAGGCGAAGAATTAATAGATTCATCTAAAAAATAATCAACAAACACATTAACCCAATTATTGGCATACTTTTTTCCCATCTGAATATATATCATGAAACAAATTAAATATCTTATTTACTTTTTACCCTCAGTTGTTTTATTAACCTTAGCTTTTTGTTTCAAGGAAAACAAAGAAAGCGATCCTTTTTTATCTCAGGCTTTGGTTGATGTTCTAGAAAACTATCACTATGAGCCAAAAACGGTAAACAATGAATTTTCGGAAAAACTATTTCAAATGTATTTAGAAAGAATAGATTCAAGAAAGACGTTTTTTATTCAGTCCAATATTGACACACTAAGTGAGCATAAGCTCGACCTTGATAATCAATTAAGAGATGGGAAGTATGATTTTTTCAATCAAGTTAATACCATGCACAATCAAAGAATTGGTTTGGTAGAGAAGTGGTACTTAGAAATATTAGAAGCCCCTTTTGATTTTAAGGTTAAAGAAACCTTAGAATTCGATGAAAATAGTCCAAAATATTTATCCAATGAAATAGAACTTAAGGAATTTTGGCGTAAATCACTCAAACAGCAAGTATTAGAAAGATTATCTAGAAAAATAGAGGCTCAAGAAAAAGCAATATTAAGAAAAGACACTGTTTTCAAAAAATTATCATACGATACTTTAGAGAAACAGTCAAGAAATGAAGTTCTTAAATTGCAAGTAGATTGGTTTAAAAGATTGAAAAAATTCAATAAAACAGAGCGATTGAGTCTATATTTCAATTGCCTTACAGAAATGTTTGACCCTCATACCAATTATTTTCCACCTAAAGACAAAGAGAATTTTGACATCCGAATGAGTGGTAAATTAGAAGGTATTGGTGCACAATTGCAAGAAAAAGATGGTCAAATCCGTGTTGTTTCCATTGTGCCTGGAAGTCCGAGTTACAAACAAGGTCAGTTGAAACCTGGATATATTATTATAAAAGTGGCGCAAGGCGCAGGCGAACCTGTAGATGTGAGCAATATGCCGATTGATGATGCTATTCAATTAATACGCGGTAAAAAAGGAACAGAAGTAAGACTTACTGTAAAAAAACCTGATGAAACTTTATTAGTGGTTCCAATTATAAGAGATGTCGTTGTAATGGAAGATACTTATGCCAAGTCAATGATTGTTGATGTTAAGGGCGATAAGTATGGCTATATTTATTTACCTTCCTTTTACTTAGACATGAATGACAGAAATGGCCGTTCTTGTTCTAAAGATGTAAAAGCAGAAATTGAAAAATTAAAACAAGACAATGTAAAAGGAATAATATTGGATTTACGTGACAATGGCGGAGGTTCATTGTCAGATGTTGTTGAAATAGGAGGATTTTTTATTGACAAAGGACCAATTACTTTGGTTAAGTCAAGAGATCGTAAACCCGAGTTTTTAGCTGATTTGAATTCAGATGTTTTATGGGCAGGACCATTAACTATAATGGTAAACGAAAACAGTGCGTCGGCTTCTGAGATTTTAGCTGCTGCAATGCAAGACTATAAACGGGCAATGATAATAGGAACACCAACTTTTGGTAAAGGAACCGTACAAAGATTCTTTGACTTGGATGATGCATTTAATTCACCTGAAGGCGAAAAATTGGGATCAATTAAAATTACGATTCAAAAATTTTATAGAATTGATGGAACAACAACCCAAAAAATTGGCGTTATCCCTGATGTAATAATTCCTGACCGTTACAGATATTTAGAATATGGAGAAAAGTCAAATGAGTTTTCATTAAATGCTGACAAAATTCCTCAAGCTGATTTTTCAATCAATAAGAAGTATTCGCCTCAAATTATGTCAATTAAATCAAAAAGCGAAAAAAGAATTGAGGAAAATTCGTTGTTCAAAGAAATAGAAGCAATTGCCAAAAGAATTGAAATTCAAGACAAAAGAACTTCATACACATTGAATTTAGAAGACTATCAAGCAGAGATTAAAAGAAACGAAGAAGACAACAAACGTTATGAAGAATTAATCAAAAAAGTAGAAAATCTTAAGCTTATTAATTCTTCTGCTGACCAAAATGAGTTGAAAAGTGATGAGCTTAAATTGAAAATAAAAAATGACTGGAATAAAGGGTATGAAAAAGATATTTATATTCAAGAAGCCATCAATGTTTTAAGAGATTTTAAATAAGATGCAGCAATTTAATTGGCCCGACTATGAACTTATTGACAGTGGAAACTTTGAAAAACTTGAAAGGTTTGGTAAATATGTATTAATTCGTCCTGAACCACAAGCGCTTTGGAATAAAACCTTAAGCGAACAAGCATGGAAAGACAAAGCCCATGCTCGATTTGAAAGAGACCATACTAAAAAAAGTCACAGAGATGTAAACAATGAAAATGGCGGGTGGACGTTTTATAAAACAGTTCCAAGCAATTGGGTAATTGAATACAAACCTTTAAAATTACATTTGAAAGTGTCTTTAACTTCCTTCGGACATTTAGGTGTTTTTGTTGAGCAAATAGAGAATTGGCATTATATAGACGAACAAATAAAGTCGTTTAATTCACCGCCTAAAGTTTTGAATTTATTTGCCTATACTGGTGCAGCAAGTATTGTTGCGGCACAAGCTGGTGCAGATGTTACTCATTTGGACGCAGTAAAAAATGTAGTGACTTGGGCCAATGAAAACAGGCAAGTTTCTAATGCACCTGAAATTCGTTGGATAGTGGACGATGCCTTAAAATATATAAAAAGACAAAGAAACAAAGGTGCTGTTTTTCAAGGAATAATCATTGATCCACCCGCTTATGGAAGAGGTCCTGGCGGAGAGAAATGGGTTTTGGAGGAAAATATTAATGAACTAATAGAGCATTGTAGTAAAATAATAGACAAAGAACATTTTTTTGTATTGCTTAACTTATATAGTATGGGCTTAAGCGGAACCATTGGTGTCAATTTACTCAAATCACACTTTGGTATTGATGGTAAATGGGGTGAAAATTTGGTTTTTTCAGAAACCGGATTCAATTTACCTCTTTGTACTTGGGTCAGAATTGACCGTTCATAATTAAATTTTTAACCTTTACTTTTGAGCAATTTGTAAAATAATTGAATATTAGTTTCAAATGTTTTATTAATTAATTTTTAGAATTACTTTTGCCCCTTGTAATAAGAGAATATAATGAATAAAATCAAAGTAACAAATCCAATAGTAGAATTAGACGGTGATGAAATGACTAGAATAATATGGCAGTTTATCAAAGATAAATTGATTCTTCCATATTTAGAATTAGAAATTAAGTACTATGATTTGGGTATGGAATACCGTGATTTAACCAATGACCAAGTTACAATAGATGCAGCCGAAGCAATAAAAAAATACAACGTTGGTATTAAATGTGCAACGATAACACCAGACGAATCAAGGGTAAAAGAATTCAACTTAAAACAAATGTGGAAGTCACCAAACGGAACTATTCGTAATATTTTGGATGGTACAGTTTTTCGTGAACCCATTGTTTGTCAAAACGTTCCTAGATTAGTTCCTAACTGGACAGCCCCAATTTGTATCGGACGTCACGCTTTTGGTGATCAATACAGAGCAACTGATTTTGTAACAAAAGGAAAAGGTAAATTAACCGTAAAGTTTGAAGGAGAGGATGGAACAATTCAAGAATTTGAAGTGTATAACTTCAAAGGTGATGGAGTTGCTCTTGCAATGTATAATACCGATGAATCAATCAAAGGATTCGCTCATTCATGTTTTAACACTGCTCTTCAAAAAAAGTGGCCTTTGTATCTATCAACTAAAAATACTATTTTGAAAAAGTATGACGGTAGATTTAAGGATATATTTCAAGAAATTTATTTAGCAGATTACAAATCTAAGTTTGAAGCTGCCGGAATTGTATATGAACACCGATTAATTGACGACATGGTTGCTTCTGCTTTAAAATGGAATGGAAATTTCGTTTGGGCATGTAAAAACTATGATGGTGATGTTCAATCAGATACAGTTGCACAAGGTTTCGGTTCTTTAGGATTAATGACCTCTGTTTTGGTAACGCCAGACGGACAAACAATGGAATCTGAAGCGGCGCACGGAACAGTAACGCGACATTTTAGAGACCACCAAGCAGGTAAACCAACTTCTACAAATCCAATTGCTTCAATTTTTGCATGGACAAGAGGATTAGAATTCAGAGGTAAATTAGACAATAACCAAGCCCTAATCAACTTTTGTCATACCTTAGAAAAAGTATGTGTTGATGTTGTAGAAAGTGGTAAAATGACAAAGGACTTAGCCGTTTGTATTCATGGAAATAAAGTGAGTCACGGTGAACACTATTTGTACACTCAAGAATTTTTAGATGCAATTGATGCTGAATTAAGCATTAGATTAAGCGCATCTCAAAATTAATTATCTTATATTACGTTGATTTAATGCACTTTGATATCTTAGTGCATTAAGTTGATGGTCTTTGTACTTAACAGCAAAATTGTGATATCCACTGAAATCCTCTTTTGCGCACATGTATAAAAAGTCATTTTCCTGATAATTTAGAACAGCTTCAATGGATTGTTTACTAGGCACACAAATTGGTCCTGGAGGTAATCCCTTGTTGAGATAGGTATTGTAAGGAGATTCCACTAATAAATGGACTTTCAAAATACGCTTAATACTTGGGTCATTCAAAGCGAACTTCACAGTAGGGTCAGCCTGTAAAGGCATTCCTAACTTTAATCTGTTTAAATACATTCCTGCTATTATTGGCATTTCATCAACTTTATTGGATTCTTTGGAAACGATACTCGCCAAAATGGACACTTCCAAAGTTGTCAATCCAATATTTTCAGCTTTTTTAGATCTTGTATCGTTCCAATAAACTTGGTATTCTTTTTTTAAACGCATCAATAATTCCTCTGCATTGGTATGCCAATAAAGGTTGTAGGTGTCTGGAAGTAATAATGAATAAATGTTTGATTTATTAAAACCGATAGAGTCTAAAAACAGAGAATCAGTTAATATTGTTGCAAAAACTTCAGCATCAGGCTCCAATTCACTTCCACAATATTCAACAAAAGATTCTAAATCTATCATGGGTCTAATAGTGAAGTTTACGGTTTGAAGTTTTCCATTTCTCAATACTTTGATGAGTTCTATTAAATTCATGTTTTGGTCAATCGTATACCGACCATTTTTAATAAATTTATGCAAATTCATTTTTTTAGCTATTTTTAAAAATAGGAAAGGATGTTTGAGGCCAAATTCATTTTCTAATTTTATACTTATCGTTTCTATGTTATCCTCTTTATTGATTTTTAAATAATGTGACTGATTAATATCTAATGCAGATTGCGAAAAAATTATAAAATATAAATATCCAAAGGCTATAAGAATAGCTATTGTAATACTTAAAAGAATTTTGATTAGTTTTTTTTTCATTGATTAAATGGTACTTACAAAGTTAAATTTTAATATCAGGAATGAAAACTTTCTGTAAAAAAAGTAATAAAGTGTTTCTTTGTATTATTCTTTAAGTAAATTTGCCCAATAAATGGAAATCATAGAAACTGGAATAGAAGGTTTAAAGGTAATAAAACCTAAAGTATTTAAGGACCCAAGAGGTTATTTCTTAGAGAGTTACAATCAAAAGATAATGAATGATTTAGGTTTTAATGATGATTTTATACAAGACAATCAGTCATTATCAAATACAGGAATAGTAAGAGGTATGCATTTTCAGTCGCCACCACATGCGCAAGCAAAGTTAGTTAGAGTAATTAAAGGCGCAGTTCAAGATGTGGTTATTGATATCAGAAAAAATTCAAAAACTTATGGAAAGCATTTTTCAATTGAATTAACTGAAGATAACTTTTTGATGCTTTATGTTCCTATTGGATTTGCCCATGGTTTTGCACCATTGGTTGACCAAACTATTTTTTCATACAAATGCAGTGATGTTTATCATCCTGAATCGGAGGGAGGCTTAATGTGGAATGACAGTGAATTCCTTATTGATTGGGCCATTAAAGATCCAATTTTATCCGAAAAAGACAAAAATCATCAGCCATTTAGTTTGTTTATTTCTCCATTTTAAGTCTGATTTAATTCAAACTTAATTTATCCTTGAAATTGCGCTTTATTTTATTTATAAAAAGTAATTTTAGTAATTGAATAAATGGTTTACAAAATTGTTTGTTTTTAATAATTATTTGCATTATTCATTATTCATTATTTATTATATTTTTGTATTAAAAATAAAAATATTATGAATAAAATTATTACATTAGCACTAGCAGTTTCATTATTAATTGGCTGCAAAAAAAGCGAAAATGATCCGGGTTTATCTTTCAGAAGTAGAGATAAAAAAATTGTAGGAGAATGGACTGTTTTTCATATGAAAATATAAGTGAAATAAGAAATGGCGCAAACTCAACAAAAAGAGTAGAAGTTTATGATGGGTCAAAAATTACATTGAACACAACCATTAATGGAATTCCATCGACGCCATTCAATCCAACCACAACTTACGTTGGAACATTAGCTCTTGAAAAAAATGGTAAATGTATTTATGTTGAAACTACAACTAATAGCATTAACCTTTCAACTAAAACTTTAGAAGGCAATTGGATGTGGGGTGATTCTAAAAAAAATAAAACCATCCTTACATTTACCAATGTTAATGGAACACTTATGAAATACTCAAGTTATATTATCGATGAACTTAGAAATGATAAGTTGGTTTTAAAGATTGTTGACAATCAAGAAACTAATTCAGGAACTAATACTAATTTTGACCGTAATACTCACACGGTGACATTAGAACAATAATTTTTTTGATTTTTTTTATTAAGGAAAGAGGGACTGATGTTCCTCTTTTTTTATGTTAAAATGCTTATTTAATTCAATAATGTATTGTTTGAAAAGTCTTATTATTTATGAATAATAGCATCATAAATTGTTCTTTTTTTTATCTATTTTTGCACACTTATTTTTATGCAGCATATTCGTAACTTTTGCATTATTGCACATATTGACCACGGAAAAAGTACACTAGCCGACAGACTTTTGGAATATACCAATACGGTTTCTAAAAGAGAAATGATGGCTCAAGTGCTTGATAACATGGATTTAGAACGTGAAAGAGGAATCACTATAAAAAGTCACGCAATTCAAATGAATTACGTGTTTCAAGGTCAACAATACGTTTTTAACTTGATTGACACGCCTGGACACGTAGATTTTAGTTACGAAGTTAGTAGAAGTATTGCAGCCTGTGAAGGGGCTTTATTAATCGTTGATGCCTCTCAAGGTATTCAAGCTCAGACTATTAGTAATTTATATTTAGCCATAGAACACAATTTGGAAATTATTCCAATTTTAAATAAAATGGATTTGCCAGGTGCTATGCCCGAAGAGGTAAAGGATCAAATTGTTGATTTAATTGGTTGTGACAGAGATTCAATAATTCCAGCAAGTGGTAAAACAGGTTTAGGGGTTATGGATATACTGAATGCGATTGTTGATAGAGTTCCTGCTCCCAAAGGTGATTTAAATGCGCCACTCAAAGCCTTGATTTTTGATTCGGTTTTTAACTCATTCCGTGGTATTATCGCTTATTACAAAGTGATGGACGGCAGAGTTAGAAAAGGTGAAAAGGTAAAATTTATGAATACTGATAACGAATACCATGCTGATGAAGTGGGTGCGTTGAAGTTAGAAATGGAACCAAGGGCAGAAGTGCTAGCCGGTGATGTAGGTTATATTATTACGGGTATAAAACAAGCTAAAGAGGTAAAGGTGGGTGATACAATTACAAGTGTTGTTAATCCAACCCCAACAGCTATTCAAGGTTTTGAAGATGTTAAACCTATGGTTTTTGCGGGGATTTATCCAGTGGATACTGAAGATTATGAGGAGTTGAGAGAAAGTATGTTTAAGTTACAACTGAATGATGCTTCATTGGTTTTTGAACCAGAAAGTTCAGCAGCATTAGGATTTGGATTTAGATGCGGATTCTTAGGGATGTTGCACATGGAAATAATTCAAGAACGATTGGAGCGTGAGTTCGGAATGACTGTAATTACAACAGTTCCAAACGTATCTTACAAAGCCTATACCAACAAAGGTGAATTTGTGGAAGTAAATAATCCTAGCGATTTGCCCGATCCAAGTCATATCGACTATGTTGAAGAACCATATATCAATGCAACAATTATTACTAGTTCCGATTTCGTAGGACCAGTAATTGCTTTGTGTATGGATAAAAGAGGAACAATTAAAAATCAAGTTTACTTAACGACTAATCGTGTGGAATTAACCTTTGAAATGCCATTGGCAGAGGTTGTATTTGATTTTTACGATAAATTAAAATCGATAAGCCGAGGATATGCATCATTTGATTATTCTCCGAGTGAATACAAACTTTCCCATTTAGTAAAAATGGACATCATGCTCAATAAAGAACCTGTAGATGCATTGTCATCAATTATTCACAGGGACAGAGCTTACGATTTGGGTAAGAAAATTTGTAAAAAACTGAGAGAACTTATTCCTCGTCAACAATTTGATATTGCGATACAAGCGTCAATAGGGGCTAAAATTATTGCAAGAGAATCTTTAAGTGCCTTAAGAAAAGATGTAACAGCCAAATGTTATGGAGGTGATATCAGTCGTAAACGTAAATTATTGGAAAAACAAAAAGAAGGTAAAAAAAGAATGCGTTCTGTAGGAAGTGTTGAAATTCCTCAATCTGCCTTTATGGCTGTCCTAAAACTTGACGATTAATTTTGAGCGTTTTTAAAGCATATCCAAAATCATTTTGGATCCTTTGTCTAGCATGCTTATTTTTCTTCAGCAGCTTTTCAATGGTGCTTCCGGATTTGCCTCTTTTGCTCGAGCAGCTTAATGGCAGAGAATACATTTGGTTAATTATTCCAACTTTTGCAACAGTTGCTTTATTATCCAGACCGTTCAGTGGCAAAATATCTGATATAGTAGGTCGGGTTTTTGTTATGATATTTGGCGCTTTTGTAACTGCTTTCAGTGGTTTATTGTATATTTACATTCCTTTTTTATCTTTATTTTTAATCCTTAGAGGCTTTCATGGTTTAAGTGCAGGATTTACACCAACAGGATTTACAGCTTATGCAGATGACATTGTTCCTTTGGCCAAAAGAGGTCAAGCAATGGGAATAATAGGTGTGAGCAATAACGTGGGTAATGCATTGGGATGGGTTATAGGAAGTGAGTTTACTAAACATTTCGGACTTGATTGGATGTTTTTGTTTTCATCGTTTTTAGGTTTGGTTTCAATGATATTGTTCGCAACTCTCAAGGAATCAATTCCTAACAAAGCAAAATTTAAGCTAAGTATGCTTAAAATAAATAAAAATGAGCTTATCGAAAAAAAGGTCTTGTTGCCTTCATTGGTCTTTTTATTGACCGCTTTTTCATCAGGTGCAATTTTAGCGCTAATCGCTGATTTTTCAGCGTATATTCACGTTGAAAATAAGGGGTTGTATATGGCAGTATATATTTTAGCTTCGGTTTTTATACGACTAATGGCAGGAGAATGGAGTGATAGGTATGGTAGAGTTAAGATTGTGGTCATTGGATGCGTGGTGCTGTTTGTGAGTATGTTTATATTGGCATTTAGTAACGAGATTGTTTCTTATTTAATTTCATCGGTTTGTTTCGGTATTGCTTTTGGTTTATTGTCTCCCTCGGTATTTGCCTGGGCGGTCGACCTTTCACTACCAGGACAAAAGGGGAAAGCAGTAGGTACCTTGTTTATATTTATGGAACTTGGAATAATTATAGGTTCTTCGGTAGGAGGACTTGTTTATCAAAATAATACAAGTAATTTTATAATTGTATTTTTAATCTGTGCCGCATTGGCCTTATCTCCATTGTTTATTATCTATTTGTTTCAATCGAAACAAAGAAGTCAAACTCGTCTTTAATATTAATCTTTAAGTTAAAAGGGAAGGGGTTATCCCCTTTTTTTTATGCCATTTACTCTGTAGGTAAATCTTAAACAATAAATATAAAACTATAGTATTCAGTGTATTATGAAGTTTTTATAAACTATTGGTTTAGGTAAATCAATGGTTTTTATTTTTAGTCTCTAGACTTATAAATTCAACATATTGGGGTTTGTAATGCATTCATTTGCCTTCATGTCTCAACTTAAAGATGTTTATTGTATTTCATAATACAATAGTAATCAATCATTTGTAGATTTGTTTACAATTGTAAAAGAATCAATTTACATTTGTAAAGTAATTGATTTACATTTGTAAACTGTATGTTTTACAGATGTAAAGCTGAAATGTTACAATTGTAAAACCTAGTAATTAGATATAATATGTTAGAAATCAGAATTTTAGAGGTGTTCAACCAATCAGGTTTGAGTAGATTAGAGTTTAGTCAAAAGCTAAATATATCCAATGCGGTGTTGTCTCATTTGTCCTCGGGACGAAACAAAGCCAGTATGGATTTAGTGATATCCATACTACAGCAATTCCCTGAAATCAATCCCGAATGGCTTGTTTTGGGGAATGGTGAAATGAAAAGAGATAATAAGGATCTCGTTATACAGCAGTTGAAAAACAAGCTTATAACCGAAATAAATAAGATAAAAAAGGGGGTTGGGAAGTTAACAGAAGACTTAGAATCGATTGAAGACTCTCTTAATCAACTAAAATAAAGTTGATTGTCTAACATTTAAGATGTGAGCATTGAAGAACTCACTTAATAACTTTTGTGATTTAGCTAAATAGTTCTTATCTACGCTATAAATGACACTTGTTTTGTGGTTTTTGCCTGTAATTAACTGAGCATTTCTAAGTTCTGACAAATGCTGAGAGACTGTAGATTGGCTCAAAGGAAGCATTTCAACAATATCTTTACATGTTTGATCGTTTTTTGCCAATAGAATTTTAATGATTTTGATACGTGCTGGATGCCCTAATGCTTTGCATAGAACGCTCAATTCTACTTCGTTTGAATCAAAAAGAGATTTTTTACTCATTGCCATAGTGATGCAAATATAAGATTGAATCCTTAGATATCAAACGATTAATTATATTTTTAAGTTGAAGATTTTATTGCTTTTTATGCTTCCAGCGTTTATGACTCCAAAGCCATATTTCGGGTTGTTCCATTATTTTTTGTTCCAACATGTCAGCATAATATTGCGTAATACTCTGATTTTCTTTTAAATCCTTTGCCAATATGGGTGGATGAACTTTACAATGGTAGTAACCTTTTCTAGTTAATTTAACCTCATGGAAAATAATGGGGAGGTTATATTTGAGTGAAAGTTTCTCTAATCCGGATAGAAAACTGGTTTCTCTATTGAAAAAATTGGCCCAAATTCCAGTTTCAGGGTTAGAAGGAGACTGGTCGGCAGTAAGTATAATGAGATAAGATTTGTTTTTATTTTCAATAATGAATTTTCCAATTTTAGCCATAGGTTCCACCATAGTGCCAAATTCAGTTCGAGCTTTATTAAACAAATCGTCAAAATAAGGATTACTTAAAGGTTTGTATGCAACGCAAATAGGCGTTTTTATATACAAAGGCGCTTGTCGACAAACCCATTCCCAGTTTCCATTGTGACCCATCACTACAATTGCAGATGTCTTTTCTAATGTTATTTTATCGTATATTTCCGAATTGTCAGTTTTTATCCTTTTGGTTAATTCGTCTGCAGAAATAGTAAATCCTTTTACAATTTCAACCACTAAATGAGAGAGATATTGGTAATACTTTTTTGTTAATTCATTAATTTCTATTTCACTTTTTTGAGGAAAAGCGATTTTCAAATTCGAAACAATGGTTTTTTTTCGATAACCCAAAAGGTTGTAGAAAATAAAATATAAAAAGTATGATAATAAGTATAAAACCGATAAAGGCAATCTGGAAAGTAATTTAAGTAAAAATATTGCAACTTTATTTCCCATATTATTGAATCATTTTTTTGTTTTTATTAATACTCATACTTTCGTCAATTAATATTTTCAATACATCTTTATCTTTTATAAAGGAGTCATCGTCAATAAAAAACCATTTATAAATAGTTGTTGTCGTTGAGTTATCTAGTATTTTACAAAAATCGTTTAGAAGAAAGCCGTTGCAAAATCCTAGATACACTTTTTTTGATTTTTTATCCATTCCTATGTAAAGTAACAAACCGTAATAAGTAAAGAATGGACAATTAAACTTCCATTCAATTTGAATTTGTGGGGCATATTCTTTAATAAAATCAAATAAAACAATATAATTCCTTTTGTACTGAGAATCTATTGAGTCTATATAATCTAAAATTCTTTGATCCAAGATTATTTAATGTATCTAAAATCGTGACCTGATTTTAGATTTATTAAAAACTGATACATCAATTCAACAACTTCTTGAACATCGTTTTTGTTAACTGTTTCAACCGTAGTGTGCATGTATTTTAGTGGCAAAGAAATTAATGCCGATGGAACACCTTCACCACTGTATGCAAAACTATCGGTATCAGTTCCTGTACTTCGACTTACGGCTGCTCTTTGGAATTTGATTTTATTCTTATTCGCAACATCAATAATCATGTTCAACAAATTATTTTGTACCGCAGGACCATAAGTTAATACTGGACCTAAACCACATTTTTGGTCGCCCTGTTTCTTTTTATCATATAAAGGCGATGAAGTGTCGTGGGTTACGTCTGTAATTACTGCAACATCAGGTTTAATTTTTCTAGAAATCATTTCAGCACCTCTAAGGCCAATTTCTTCTTGGACAGCATTAACGACATACAATGAATAAGGCAATTTAACTTTATTGGTAAATAGTTTTTTTGCAACTTCAGCAATCATGTATCCACCAATTCTATTGTCTAATGCTCTGCCAGTTAAGTACTTGTCGTTCAATTCCATTAATTCATCTTCGAAAACAGCAACACATCCCACGTGAACGCCCATTTCTTCAACCTCTTTTTTGTTCGAGCATCCAATATCAATAAAAATATTATCAGTAGTTGGAGTTACTTCTTTTTCGCCAATTCTAACATGAATGGCTGGCCAACCAAAAATTCCCTTAACGGGACCTTTGCTTGTTAAAATATTTACACGCATGGAAGGTGCAATCAAATGGTCAGAACCACCATTTCTGGTTACATATAAATAGCCGTCGTCAGTTATGTATTTTACAAACCATGAAATTTCATCAGCATGAGCTTCTATTACAACTTTGTACTTTTTACCAGGATTGATAATAGCAGCAACACTGCCGTATGCATCAGAAATGTAATCATCACTGTATGCTTTCATATAATCTAACCAAATTTGCTGTCCACTGGTTTCAAAACCGGTTGGAGAACAATTGTTTAAATATTTAAATAAAAAGGCTTTACTTTTTTTATCCATTTAGAACAGTTTTTAATTAAAATGGAAGATCGTCAACCGCTTGAGAAGAGTCGTCTCTTTCAGTTTGGAAAACTGGAACTTCATTGGTTTCAGCTGGAGAAGGAGTGGAGTCAGCAGCACCTAATTTAGTAATTCTCCAACCTTGGATGTCATTAAAATACTTAATTTCACCACTTGGACTAGTCCATTCTCTGCCTTTTAAATTGATACCAACAGATACTTTTTCACCAATTGTGTACCCATTCAAACTGTCACAAGCATCCTTGATGAAATTAATTGAAATATATTGAGGGTATTGTTCCTCGGTCTCAACAACCAATTCTCTTTTTTTAAACCCGTTATTTCCAACTTCTACAGTTTTACCAACTACTTTAATTTTGCCTTTTAATTCTATTTTGTCCATGATTCTAAATATAAACTTCAAATTTAATAAAAAAAACAGAAGACCGTAAATAAGATATTAACGATTCAAATATTTTTTTTTAACATTTATATGTAATACATGCGTAAGAATCATAAATTTGAATCAATTATTTAAATGGATTATATTAACCTCAAAAAGTCGCTTGTAGAGTACTGTAAAAATAGATTGGAAATTAAGTTAAAAGAATTAACGGTCATCTATCAATCATTGATTGATTCAATACAAACTGATTCTAAAAGTTCTGCCGGAGACAAACACGAAACATTTAAATCCATGATGCACATTGAACAAGAAAAAATGCAAACTCAAATAAAAATGATTAATCAACAAATCAACACCATTAATCAGTTGAAAGTCGAAAAAAAGAATCGCATTGAAAATGGAACTTTAATTGTCACGGATTCTAAATTTTTTTTTATCGCGGCTTCACTTGGATTAGCTACGATTTCAGACCAATCTTTTTTTATCGTTTCTTTAGATTCTCCAATTATCCAATTCATGAAAAAACAAAGCATCAATACAATGTTTACCTTTCAGTCTACAAATTATAAGATAATTGATATTCAATAGATTAGCTTTGTTTTAATGTATTTAAATTTGTCCTATAATTAATATTATGTTAACTAGTTTATTTAAAAGATAAGCCAAACAAAATGCTTGGCTTATCAAATATCTGGTGTCTATTCTAACTTACTCTTCTCTTGTTTGTACAATTTATCGTAGGCACTTCTTTTCTCCTCATCATTCAATTTCGCGTAAATACTTTTAATTGTTTTTAATAGGTCAACTAACTCTTGGTCTTTTTTGAAATTCATTTCATATAAAGCCACAAGTTTTTGAACCACTTGACCATACAAAGTAACTGATAATTTGTCATACTTATTGTATTGAGATGATTCTACTCTAGTTCGTTGTTTGTAAATATAATCCGCAGAATCTAACAGTAAAATTGCTTCATTATTTAACGCATCAGTATAACTTGGGTCTAATTGAATGGCTTTGGCATAATCGGCTAAACCTTGACTAAAATAATACTTGTCTTTAGCCGGTTTTTCGTCGTTTTTTATCGCTTTTTCTTGATTGTTTCTATCCTCCATTTTAAGTTGGTGGTAAGAAACCCCTCTTGAAAAATAATAATCTTTGTTATCAGGTTCATTTTGAATGCCTTCTGTAAACTTAACGAGTAAACTTTGGATATTATTACGTTCTATTTCAATATTGATTTGTTGATTCAAGAACTCTCCTGATTTACTTGGGATTTTTATTTTACCAGCTTCTAAAAATGATACTGCTTTGTCGTAGTTTTTTTGCTCAAGATAAATTTCACTCATTCTAATGAAAACATAAGAATTCATGTAACTTGGAATATCGATTAGCTTTTGTAATAATTCAATCTCTTCGTTAACCAATTTGTTGGTATAGGCCGATTGCCATGAGATATACAAAGCTTTTTCTTTACTGATTTTACCAAATAATGCTTGCTCTTTGTCGTATTTCAACAAATCATCTACTATAGACATGTAGGCTTTCACTTTGTCAAAACTACCTGAGTCAGATGCATAAGATACACCTTCATTAAAACAACTTATAATCGCAGAAACAACGTAACCATTGGCATAATCTAATGCACTGTATTTCTTTTGGTCAGCTTCAGGAAAAGAATAAAACTTTTGAAATGACTGACCAGCTATCAAAGCTGCATCTTTGTTAGGCACTAAAGCTATAATTGCAGGATCTGCTGATGTTGAAATAACGGTATAGATAATACCTCTCCAACCCCACATACCTGCCATATTGCTTGTAGCTTCATTACTTGCAGCTAAATCAATATTGTATTTTGCATCTTCAATATTGGGGTCACTACCAGACATTATCAACTCAACATTTTTGATTTTACCTGTTTGAGCTAGATTGGTTAATGGACTTACTAATACAATAAATCCTGCTAAAATTAAATGTTTAATATTCATT
>JBIPNH010000041.1:0-17520 GCA_044373665.1 Bacteroidia bacterium | reverse complement strand
TGAATAAAAGCACAACGCCCAATCAAAGCACAGCTTTTTCCAGCATGACGGTTTGGGTGAAAATACGTAATATTAATATAATGTAATGTCATCCTGAATCAACTTCAAGATAGTCATTCTGGAAAATTTTGTCCTCAAAATTTATTCAGAATCTGTTTCAGAACCAGTTACGAAATCTCTTTAGAAGATGCTGAATAAAAGCACAACGCACAATCAAAGCACAGCTTTTTCCAGCATGACGGTTTGGTATAAATACGTAATATTAACATAATGTTCAGTCATCCTGAATCAACTTCAAGACAGTCATTCTGGAAAATTTTGTCCTCAAAATTTATTCAGAATCTGTTTCAGCATCTGTTTCTGCATCTTTTTAGGCTTTCATACCGACAACGGAGGTATCTTGGTTCTTTATGAAAAGCTGTCGGGAAAAGATGTCTCCTTCGTCAACATGACAACTTGGGAGAAAGTTTCACGCTGTGCAGCGTGAGATAAAAAAATTTAACTTAAATTAAACATTTCGGAAAAAGTCGAAACTATCTCCTCTTAATCCTAATCTTAATGTTTCGAGTGGTATAATTTCACTTGGTGCAATGTTACCTAAGTTTACGTTAGCACCGTATAATTTGATAAACCAAACTTGTTGTGCTTTTAATGGGGCTTCCCAAATCACTTTTTCTAATGGAATTTTTCTTACTATTTCGGCTACAAGTCCAGAACGTACTTCACCATCTCCTCTGAAAAGACCAACGGTTCCGCTTTCTCTGGCTTCGGCAATAACCTTCCATGAACCTGCAGACAATTCTTTTTCCATCATTTCTATCCATTCGTATGGAGGAATAATTTTTTCCGCATCTTTACTCCCCACTTCCGAAATAACATTGAAATCTTTGGCCAATGTTCTGATATACTCACACTTTACATCGTGCGGAATATCCATAGAACCATCACTTACTTCCACATGTTCCAAACCGTAGTAATCGACCACGCGTCTGTAGTCATCAAACTGATTTCTAATGACATAGGCTTCAAATAAAGTTCCTCCAAAATATACTTTAAAACCAGCACGTTTGTAGTGCTCAATTTTTTCTTTCAACTTTGGGGTAACATAAGCGGTACCAAACCCTAATTTTAACAAATCAGTCAAATGACTGCCATGCTCAATAAAATCTAAGGCTTCTCTTATGCTAAGGCCTTTGTCCATTACCATTGTTAATCCATTGTCTCTTGGTCTTACAGGACGTTCGGGTAATTGTGTTAAATTAAATATTTCGCTATTCATCTTGGTTGTGTTTATAGAGTTCAACTGCGTCTTTAAATTCTTTATCGTCGTGGTAAAGTGTGGGGCAAAATAACTTCACATTTTCCATAGTTTCATCAAAATTATGAATTAAATTTTCGATAATCGTGTGTTTATTGTTGCCACTAGGGTGTTTATCGTAATTGATTACGTCGTAAATATTGTTAATTTCTTGACCAAAATCTAATCTATCGGTCATAAAATCGACCATGTCGTGAAACAAGTCATCCAATTCCGATACGTGAAAAATACTTAAAAACTCTTTCCAATTGTCTATTAAAAAGACTTGGTTTTGTTTTTTGTAATCAAAATACATTGTACGAATAGATTCATTATCGCTTAATTCGAAATAACAAACCATTATGCCTTTGATGGCTGCAATGTCTTCTGAGTCATTGTCTAATGATTTAAGGAAATAAGGCAGTGCTTTTTTCGGTTGCTTGTCTACCAAATAAGAATAACCTAACAGATAGTCGAATTCAGGTATAAAATCCAAAAACTCTTCACTAATTTTTAGATGATGCCTTGCCAACTCCCCATTGTCTATTGCCAAATAACAACGGGCTATACAAATATTGGGATAATGATCGTCTGTTGATTTAAAACTACTTGAATAATGTTCAATGGCTTGAATGTATTCTTTTTCTTCTTCCAAAATTCCTGCCATGTGAAAATGTGCATCTTTAGAATCAGCATCCACCAACAAAGCATACTCGAAAGCACTTTTTGCCTGTGTCTTTTTTTTATTCATTTCAGACACTTTACCTAATGCCATCCAATCTAAAGAAGAATAGGGATGTTCATCAATTCGTTTCTTAAAAAACAATTCTGCATCATTCAAATCACCAAATGCCAAATAGTTATGAATAATTTGACCATACAAAGGTTCACATTCTTTGATTTTAGATATTCCTGTTTCCAAAATTGAAATTGCTTTTTTCAAATCATTTTTGGAACACATTAAGTCGGCGTATGACTTGTAAATTTCTACTTGTTGGAAATCATCTGTGAATTGTGCCAATTTTAAAGCAGATTTAAAACACTTTTCTGCCTCATCAAAATGATTCAAATCGGTAAGAACTTCACCTTCTTGCTTTAAAATTTCAGGATTATATGGTTCATAACCTTTTGCTTTATTAAGCACTTCTAAGGCTTCAATGTATTGATTATTATTAACAAATATGGAGGCTTTTTCTAATAAAAACTCAACCTTATTGGGATACAAGTACAAGCCATGTTCAATAATTGTTTGTTGTTTGTCGGCTTCCCCATTGAATAAAAAATGCATAAATAGGGATTCTATGTCATCTTCCGAAAAATAAACCGATGAATCTGAGGCTAATAAGTCAAATTTAACAAGGGCGCCATCCAAATCGAATGCGTCATCATTCAAATCGTCATCCATTTCATCGTCTTCAAAATCATCAAACATACGTATTCAGTGGTTTAGTGTATAGATTTTCTATTCACTACAAAAATAAGGAACATTCGATTTACTTTTGCATCATGAAATTTTTTTTTACAATTATTTTTATTCTTTGTACAAATACACAGCTTTTCTCTCAAAACAAAGAGATACAAGCGAAGTGGCAACAAAGAGTTAATTATAAAATGAATGTTGAACTGCATCCCCAAATTAATTCAATTAGTGCTAAGGCTCTTATCAATTACGTTAATAACTCTCCCGATACACTCAAAGAAATCATTTTTCATTGTTGGCCAAATGCATACCGAAACAATCAAACTGCTTTTGCTAAACAAGAACTTATAAACGACAAAAAGCCCTTTTACTTCAGTAAAGATTCCGAAAAAGGCTCCATGGATAGTTTAACCTTTACTGCAAACAGTGAAATTTTAAGTTACAGTGAATACCAAAACCATGCTGACATTGTCATTTTAAAACTCAATAAACCTTTGGCACCGAATGCTTTTGTTGACATAGAAACACATTTTTGGGTTAAAGTCCCCGCCATTTTCTCTCGCATGGGAGTACTTAATAGTTTTTTTTCTATAACACAGTGGTATCCAAAACCAGCGGTTTACGACATCAATGGTTGGAATCCTATACCCTATTTAGACCAAGGTGAATTTTACAGTGAATTTGGCGATTATGAGGTTAATATAACTTTGCCCGGAAATTATGTTTGCGCTGCAACAGGCGAATTAAAAACCGAAAGTGAACTTGCGTTTCTCAATCAAAATAAATACAAGCCAATTTTATATAAGAAAAATGAGGTTAAACCCTACACATTGCGCTTTACGCAAAATAACATTCACGATTTTGCTTGGTTTGCTGATACCGCATTTTATTTAGACCAATCCGACCTTGTTTTAGACAATGGTGATACTGTTGTTACTAGAATGTTCTCCATCGAAAAATTTAATGGCGAAAGCGACCATCCTATTTTTGCATTAAATGAAGGTGTAAAAAAATACAGCGAAGCGATAGGACGTTATCCTTACAAAAACTGTTCGGTTGTAGTTGGCCCTCTTTTGGCTGGTTCGGGCATGGAATATCCTACAATTACTATTTGCAACTCATTTGACAGAAGCACCATTATACACGAAGTTGGGCACAATTGGTTTTACGGTATTTTGGCAAGTAACGAACGAAAATACCCTTGGATGGATGAAAGTATAAATACTTTTTTTCACAGTAAATTCGACAATGAATACAAGAACAAGGAGCAATTTTTAAACAAAAAGAAATTCAAAGAGGTTTTGGGGAGTTATACGCCACAGTTCAATCAAATAAGAATTGCTTGTAAAGGCAATATGCAAGCTTGTAACATTAGTTCAGAAGCATACACTTCATCCAATTATGGGTCGGTTGTTTACAGCAGAGGTCCGTTGTTATTTGCTTATTTAAACGAGCAATTGGGGGAAGAGTTATTTAACAATTGCGTTATGAATTATTACCAAGAATGGAAATTCAAACACCCTTTGCCGGGCGATATTCAAAAAAGTTTTGAAAAAACCTGTGGCTATTCTCTTGATTGGTTTTTTAACGAACTTTTGAAAGACGAAAACAACATTGATATTAAAGTTAAAAATGACAGTATAATTGTTAAAAACGCGAATAAATTTCAAGTTTATCTTAACGAAAAAAAGGACAGCATACAAAACAAAAAAGGATTTTTGTTAGAGACGAATTACACAAACAATGGACAAAAAACCAAATTAATTAGCATTTCAATTCCGTTTAAAGCACCCTCATTTAATGTAAAATCCGCACACTATTTCACCCCTATTGTTGGCTTTAACACGACAGACAAATTGTATGTAGGAGGCTTGCTTTACAACCGAACAGTCCTAAGAAAAAGAATTGAATACAAGTTGATGCCAAGTGTAAATTTAAATAACAACAATCTAATTGGATTTGGTCAACTAAACTTACTAGTTTTGAAAAACAAAAGAAAGATTCACTTGATGGAAACAGGGATTAAATACCAACGATTTGGCAATAATTTTGTAGAGCCCTCCACCTATCAAAAAATACAACCTTACTTATTGTTACTATTCAAGAAAAACGATTTCTCAAGCAATGGCATACAAATCAATTATTTTTCATTGACAAACAACGCTGCTAGGTTCAATCAAAACTTGCGAGGCGAGTATGTTAGAGCAACTTTTACCAGAAACTACGTTCATCCAATATTCCCAAATAAGTTTGAGTTTAACATAGAAAATAAGCACAAAAGCAGAGCTACCAATTACACAAAAATTGCCAGTAGTTTGAAACTCAAAGTACACTTAAACAAACAAAAAAAATACCTAAAATCACGCTTATTTGCAGGGATGTTTTTAAACAAAACGGGTGATATTGTTTCGCAAAGTTTTTTTGCAAGTGGCAATGGTTCAAGACAAGATTACTTAGCCGAGAATGCATTAATTGGAAGAGGCGAAAACTATTTTGATACAAGCCTTTTTGGGCAACAATTATTGGAAATGAATGGTAATTTACGAAGTGTTTTACCTGTTATTACAGGAGAAAATACCGATAAGTGGATGATTGCAATCAACAATGAAATAACGATGCCCGGAAAAATCCCTTTCAATGTGTTTTTTGACATGAGTTTTTACCCTGCAAAAAAAGTAGTAAATACTAATAATGGAAGAGAAATAAGTTACAACAATACATTGGTTTATGTAGGCGGAATAAGCTTACCACTTATAGAGAATCACTTTGAAATTTATTTTCCTTTGATGTATTCAAAACAGTATGATGATTTGATAAAAAACGGCATATTGAATAACCGTAGAATTGGTTTTCGTTTGAATTTGAATGCTTTGAATCCATTCGATATCATTGATAATTTTGATTAAACTAAAATCAAAATTGCATAAAAAAAGCCTGTTCAAAAGAACAGGCTTTTTAGAGATCGGTTACTAATTACTTTTTCTTAGCTTTAGCTTTTGGAGCTGCTTTCGCTTTTGGAGCCGCTTTAGCTTTTGCTTTAGGTGCTGCTTTAGCTTTAGAAGCTGCTTTTGCTTTTGCTTTAGGCGCTGCTTTCGCTTTTGCTTTAGGAGCCGCTTTAGCTTTTGCTTTTGGTGCTGCTTTCGCTTTCGCTTTTGGCGCTGCTTTCGCTTTTGCTTTTGGAGCCGCTTTAGCTTTCGCTTTAGGTGCTACTTTAGCTTTAGCTTTTGGAGCTGCTTTTGCTTTTGGAGCTGCTTTAGTTGCTTTTGCTTTAGGAGCTGCTTTAGGAGCAGACTTTGTAGCTTTTGCTTTTGGTGCTGTTTTTTTTGTTGCCATAATTATATAAATTGGTTTATTATTGGTTTATTATTGATTAACTTAAATCGGAATGCATGTCTCCATAGTCTATCGTTATTTCTTCGTTTACACTTATGTTCTTGGTTGCTTTAAAAACCATTACATTTTCTTTGATTTTTTTATTGTAGGTAGCATTATTACTTTTAGAATGATTATATAAAGAACCGAAACCTAATACTATTGCGGCACTTTTTTTTTGTGTATTCCACACAAAGGTGTAATTTTCTAAAAGATTATCAATTAACATGTAATGATCTTTTTTACTTAATTCAATGATAGGACAAATTTCAATGATATCTCCTTTCTTGATTTCCTTAGATGTAAACACTCCCCTACCTTTATGTCCAGCTTTGCGTACAACCAAAAAATTCTGACCTTTTATATTTAAATCCTGCACTTTGTATTATCGGATTCAAATCTAAGTAGGAATACAGATAAACAGAACTTCTTGTTAAAATTCTATTAACATTTTATCAAATATTATATTAATATAAAGTAAACTTAGTTGACTATTTTATTTTTTATAACGATACAAATACAAAGTATTCTCATTCTTCTGTATTGCACTATCTATCAACTCATAATGCTTGTCATAAAAACCATTGTGAGGCAAATCCCAATAATAAAATCCTGTAGTATATGTTCTTATTAAATAGTCGGAAGGCTTATCTGACAACTCTTTCCATATTCTTTTTTTATTATCAATACCATGTTTATTGTCGGAAAAATGAACAGGTAATGCCACAGGTAAAAAGGTTTTATACAACAAATTTGTTTTGATATAATAAGAACCATATTCTACACAATCCACAAACAAGGTTTTGTTATTTTGATTAGATAAATGTCTTGTTATGGCATCTTCATGGTATTTTCTTATCGAAAATTCGAATTCAGGATTCATACGCTTGTCTGTTTGGTACAGACTTACAATAACTACTATCATGAATATAAAATTCGAATTGTTTTGTCCCACTTTTAGGGTGTAAAGTTGAACCAATACAAAGAAAAAAAGTGTATATAATGGCAAGTAATAATGTCCAAAATTATAGGGCGACAAAAACACTACTAAACCCGAAGCACCTAAAAACAGAATCCAAAAAAGTGCAACTAATCGGATTTCCTTATGTTGTAATTTGGAATAAAAATAAAACAAAAATGCAATTGATAGGATGGGTAAAACTTGAATAAAGTTGGTATTAATATCATTCCACTTTTGTATAAATGGAATAGCTGTTTCTACATTGGTATAAGAAAAATTGTATTGCAATGTTTTTATAAACGGTATCAGTGACTGATTTACAGCTAATAAAACTATGAAAAAAAATGAAGGTAATATAAAAAATAAAAACATTATACCTCTTTCTTTCATTGATTTTGCTTTCACAAATTGAAACATAAATAACAACACAGCCATTAGGATGAAAGGTTCCTTAAACCAAAAGGACAAACCCATCATGAGCATTGACAATCGTACATCAATTACATGACTTTCTTTGTCAAACTTGGCATTAAAATACAAACCTACTATAATGGCAACAGTCCCATAAAATTCAGTGTATAATCCATCGCCAAAATTATTGGGCAACAACAAAAAAACAAGGGTTAATAAACTCAATAAAACAGATAAAATTACAGAATTTAACTTTAACACATAAAATTTATAAGTGTATAATGCAGCTAACAGTGTTACCAAATAGACCATTATAAAAGTCGCCCAAATTTTGGAAGGAATAAAGGTGTAAAACAATATTAGCAGATAAAACAAGCCAGGTGGTTTATTTTCCCATGCATCAACATAAAGGGTACCCCCATTTTGTACCTTAAAAGCTATTGCTGTAAAAATCCCTCCATCCGTTAAAATATAGCCGGGATAAATTTGAAAAAACAACAATCCTGTCGATAACAACAAAACCGAAAGCAAGCCAAAAATAAGATTTCCCTTACTTACTTGATTGGAATTGGTCTGCGAAAAATAAAACAAGTTCTTCATTCACCTCATTTAAAAGATTGAAAACAGCATCAAAACCCTCTTCATCACCAAAATAAGGGTCGGGTATAATTTGCCCTTTATACTTATTGGTAAAATGGGTAAGCAATACTATTTTATCCGTATGTTCAGGAAACATGGTGTGCAAATGGTCTAAATTAGAATTATCCATAGCAAATAAGTAGTCATAATGATGGATATCTAAAGGCTTAATTTGACGAGCCCTGTGGTTCATTTCTATGCCATTTTTCTTAGCAGATTTTATGGTTCTTGGGTCAGATAAATCGCCCTCGTGCCAGTTGCCTGTGCCACATGAATCAATTTCGAAATGGGCTTGTAAGGAGCGCATGTTTAAATGGTGCAAGAATAATGCTTCAGCTAATGGGCTTCTACAAATATTCCCTAAGCAAACGAACAATACTTTCATAACTTACATTCTACCCATTTCTACACGCGTGCTTTTGGATCCGTTACACTTTTTAGCAGAACCACAAGAGGATAAAACCATCAAACAAACAGCTGTTAATACAATTAAAACTTTCATTGTTGCAATATTAATTTATTTATATGAAAACGAAAACTTGTGTATTTTATTTGAAACATGGTTAAAAAAGTCGCAAAAGATGTAATTTTGTGTTTTTAAGGATTGAACTCACCTACAATAAAATATGGCTTACTGATTTATTTTGTGTGTTTATCTATGTCCATTTCCTCCGCACAGTTTGTTACACTTCAGTATAAAAACAACCCTTTAAATTATACCTTCAATACCCGAATAGACTCGAGTCAACTGAATAATGCATTAGCCCAATTTAAGAACTATTATCTTTCCAATGGTTTTTTGGGTTTTAGTTATGACTCCATTCAAGTTCAGGATTCCATTTACAAAATAGACAATTTTTTGGGTGAACGCTATCGCATTAAATCAATCGCTTACAACTTATCCAACCAAAAAAAAATCTACCCAATCAAAACCGCTTATTTCGATACCCTTCAATTAAAAAGTCATATTGATTATATTCTCACCCAATTAGAAAACAGCGGATACCCATTCAGTAAAGTTAGTGTTAAAATAGACCAATTGGATTCAAACGACTTAAATTATCATTTGGAGATAAACAAAGGACCTCTTTTTAGTTACGATACCCTTCATATTGAAGGTGAGCGTATTTTAAAATCTAATTTTTTGGAAGCTTATTTGGGAATCAAAAACAAAAGTGCTTACAATGAATCGCTGTTTAAAAAAGTGAATGGAAAAATTAATCAACTCCCTTTTGTGTCCTCTGAACGAACGCCTTTGGTTGCCTTTATTGAAGGAGGCTTAGCCAAACCCTATATTTACTTAAAAAAGAAAAAAGCAGACCAAATAAACGGTATTATTGGTTTAGCTCCGGGCAATAGTTCCACCCAAGCATTTGTGTTTACGGGTGAGTTTTTACTCAAACTTAATAATCTTTTTAAAAGCGCAAAATCCATTCATTTAAATTGGAGAAGTTTTAATGCTAGGTCGCAAGAGTTAAAAGCGCAAGCCAATTTACCTTATTTGTTTGCCAAACCCTTTGGATTAGACTACAGTTTAGATTTTTTAAAATTTGACACTCTATACACCAGTGTACAAAATCAGATTGGTTTTAAATATTATACCTCAGGATTAAATGGCATAAAAGCATTTTACCAAACCTCCATTACCAATTTAAACAGTGTGGATACTGTTGCAATAAGGCTGAACAAAAGACTTCCTAGTATTAATTCAATCTCTAATAACAGGTATGGTTTGGAAGGCTATTACAATCAGTTGGATTATATTTTCAATCCTCAAAGAGGTTGGATTTTAGATGGTCAATTGTTGGTGGGAAGTAGAACATTACTAAAAGACAATATCATTTCTCAGGTAAAATTCGAAAATCAAAAAACACTTTACGACTCCATTAACCTTAGAACAACACAATTGTTTTACAAAATAAAATACGATCATTTTTTCAAATTAGGCAACAGCAGTACCTTTAAATTCGGGGTTTATATGACGCAAATAGTGAGTGATAATTTGTATTTCAATGAATTATTAAGAGAAGGTGGTATAAATTCCTTAAAAGGTTTTAATGAACAGAGTATATTTGCAAGCAATTTTAACATGTTAGACATAGAATATCGTTATTTAATTTCCAAAGACTCTTATTTTAAAGTGTTTTGGAATGGGGCGTACTATGAAAACAAACAGGTAGAATTAGGAAATAAAACTATCTCCGACTTTCCATGGGGTTTTGGTGTTGGCGGACAAATAGAAACAGGTGCTGGTATATTATCTATTGTGTATGCACTTGGCAAAGAAAAAAACAATCCATTTGATTTAAGAACAGGAAAAATACATTTTGGGATTAGTAACTTTTTTTAAAAAAACGCTGTTTGGTTTGGCAATGTTTTTACCATTGTTAATGTATTCGCAGGAAACTACGTATACAGATTCAACTGTTGAATACGACAATCAGGCGTTTATTGAATATTACTTTAACGAGCGCGCTATTCAAATAGAACAACAATTACTGATAGAGTATGCCGATAGTTTGCTCGACGATACTTTGGTAATTAAAGACACTCTTTTTTACCATTCATTTATAGGATTCGACAAAAATACCTATCTAAATTCCAAAAGAAATATTCGCAAAAGCTTATTGGCATCACAAAACCCACCTATAAGAAAAAACTTGAACAATTATGTGGTTTTTACATGGTTTTTGATGATTCTGATTTTGATGATTCAGTTTAAACGAATTTTTCCAAACCAGTATTATCTCATTACAAAATCTACTTTTAACCAAATCAACTTTGATGATTTTATTGAATCTCAAAACAACAACTTCACTTTAAGTAAATACATTACTTGGCTCATCATTAGCCAAATTATTAGCATTGGTTTATTTGCTCATTTTAACCAACAAGCACTTTTTAACCATATCAATCCATGGTTACTTATTTTATACATCAATGGGCTTACTTTGGCTATTTTTATTTTAAACCAACTATTTAAAATGTTGTTTTCTTATGCATTTAACCAATTATCTTTACAAGAACATTACGCTATAATATACAGAATACATTCCTATGTTTTTGCTATTATTTTTTTACCAATACTACTAGTTATATACTATCAATTTCCCCAATTTTTAAAGAATGGAATGATTTATTTATTGTCCATTTATTTATTACTAGTATATGTATTTAGTATTATTAAATTCGTCACTTCATCGCAATTTTTGAAAAGTGGTTCAATTTTAATTTTAATATTGTACATTTGCAGCTTTGAAATTTTACCTCTAGTGGTGTTAATAGCATCTATAAACAAGTTTATGAATTTATGACCAAAATCGGCAAGATTAAAACCATTCTCATCTCACAAAACAAACCTGAACCAGGTAAGAAATCGATTTTTGATGATTTATCTACCAAATACAAAATAAAGGTTGATTACAGGTCTTTTATACAAGTAGAACCTGTTCATGGACGAGAAGTTAGGAAAAATAAAGTAAACATACTGCAACATACTGCTGTTATTTTTAACTCTAAAAATGCCGTTGATAATTTCTTTAGAGTTGTTGAAGAGCTTAGGGTTGAACTGCCTCAGGATATGAAATATTTTTGTGTAACCGAAGGAATTGGTTTATACATTCAAAAATACATTTTCTTAAGAAAACGTAAGGTTTTTTCACCAAAATTAAATACTGAAGCGGATTTCTTGAACTTGCTTCTAGCCCACAAAACCGAGAAATATCTGTTTCCATGTTCTGACATTCGCAAAGCAACGATTTTAGATTTTTGCGCAAAAAACAAAATCAGCATATTAGAAAGTTGCATGTACAAAACAGTTTCTGCTGATTTGAGCGACTTAGAAGATGTTTTTTATGACGCCATTGTTTTTTTTAGTCCAGCAGATATAAAATCATTGTTTGATAATTTCCCTGACTTTAAGCAAAACAACACCCGTTTGGCTGCCATCGGCGAATCCACACAACTTGCACTAGTGGAACATGAGTTAGTTTGCGACATTCAAGCCCCTACAAAAGAAAACCCTTCTATTGTTAAAGCATTGGAAGCCTATATTAAAGTGGTAAACGCTTAGTCAACTTTAACACAATGAATCACTGTTTTTTGTCCTAAATGAGGGCAAACGAACAAATAATCATCGCCGCCTTCTTTTAATCCCAGTTTTTTGTAAATTTCTTCGGTTTTAATTCCCAATCCCCTGCTTTTTATATTGGCTTTACTTATGTTTTGCGCCTTTAAGTAGATTTTAAACTGTTGATTGAAAATTTGTACACTTACTATTTTAAAAACACGACCTATACAATTGTGCAAATATTGGTTAGAAACATAAAATGGAACCGCATAATCTATGGCAAACCACTCTTTTTCAGAAGCATAGTGATGGTTTAAACGGGCTTTTACTAAAGAGGCACCCGTTTCATAAAAATAACCTGACAAATGCTGAGCTATAGCGGGACGCGAGTATGAGTCGGCAAACATATTCCTAACTTCCTGAAATTTAGAACTTTCCACATCTACACAAACCATATTAATGGCATTTTCCTCTTTTTTCTTCTCAAAATTAACATGAATCAACATTTCCTTCATTTCACCTTTGTAGCTAATAAAATAAATAGATTCAATCTGATTTAACTCATTAATCGCCATTTGATGGTCGTACATGGGCGAACATTTTACATAAAGATGATTAGTGATTTTTTGGAGTTGCGGCAATAATGCAATAATATTGGGTTGATGTTCCGACAATAATATTTCTCTTTTTCCTTCATTTCTTCTATCAGGGTCGGTATAAACAGCGTCAAAAAAAGCATTACAGTCCTTCACATAAACAGCAGCATCAGCAGTTATTCTTTTAACATTAGAAACCTGTAGTAGATTAAAATTAAAATCCACTAAATCATTAATAGTTTCGTCAATTTCCACAGAAATAATTTGACTAAAATTGGGAGAGAAAGCCCATTCATCTACTCCCAATCCCGCAGCTAAAACTAATAAACTATTCCCTCCAATCAAATTAGATTTGTACAAAGCAACATACTCCGCAGTGGCTTGTTCAAGAAGTTTTTTGGTATAAAAACAACCCTTATTAAAAAAGGTCGGCAATTTTTCAGAGGCATTTTTTTGTAAACTGACTTGTTCAGCAACAAAAGAAGCTAATTCATTGTGAGTAGGCTTGTATTTAAAGATAAACTTATCATAGCCCATTTTTTGCGCTTCACCCAATAAAAAATTTATTTCGTTATTTGAAAGGAATGTTTTAATTTTGTTTATTATTTTATTTTTACAATTTATATGAAAAAAATTTCAACTTTGGTCATTGCGGTTTCTCTTATATTAATGGCTGTTTCATGTGGTGGAAGAAAAGACAGATGCCCTTCAGTTGGTTACAAAACTAATACAAGTCCGTTAATTACCAATAACTCAAAATAAATGAATTGGATAGAATTGTCCGACCTTGAACAGGTTGACCAAATTATTCAACAATCACTTTCAAAATCTCAATTAGTTTTCAAACACAGTACCCGTTGTTCAATAAGTTCAATGGTAAAAGACCGTTTGGAAAGACAATGGAAAGCTTCTTTAGACGAATTTCCAATTTACTATTTAGACTTAATTCGATACCGTTCCGTTTCAAACTTTCTCTCAGACACATTTGGCGTTATTCATGAGTCGCCTCAATTACTGATTATTAAGGACGGTAAATGTCTTTATGATTGTAGCCACTCCGATATTTCGGTTTCGGCAATAGAGGCAATTATAGAGAAACAGAGCTAAAACTCAATTTTATATTTTGAAAAATATCAGGATGTAAACTTTTTGCAACAGGACAAGTATGTGCTGTTCTTTCAAAAATAGTTTGGTGTTTTTCATCTAAAGGGTGTTCAGTTAAAATAGATACATTAACATCAATTTGAACAATTCTTCTTGGCGCGTCGGTACTCATTATTTTTTTTACAGTTGCTTCAGAATTTTTCATTTCAATGCCATTTGCTTGGGCATATATCCCAATAACGGTAAGCATGCATGAAGCCAAAGAAGTAGCAGCTAAATCGGTAGGAGAAAATGCCTCCCCTTTACCTTGATTATCGACAGGCGCATCCGTTACAATTGTATTTTGCGATTGTAAATGTTGTGCATTTGTTCTTAATTCACCTAAATATATTACCTTTGAAGTATTCATTATTTTTGATGCAAACATACAAAATTTACTTTTACAGTTTACTAAAACTATGGATGATATTAACCATACAAAACGTTAATTCACAGGAAATGTATGACATTACCTTTGATGATTCACATTACAAGGGTGGTATTTATAGCTGTGGTTACAGCAATGGCATTTATTTTCGTAACGCGGTTAACATTAACAAAAAACTACTAAGAACATACGAAATCAATATTGGACACATTAAACATTTCAAAGAAAAAAGTATTTTAAACCAACGTATAGGCAACACGACGCCTTATATTTTTGGAAAGTTAAACAGATTGTATTTAATGAGGCCGATGATTGGGGTTTCTAAAACTATTTCCGAAAAAAAATCAAAAAACAACATTGGTGTTACCTTTTTTGGTGGTGTTGGTCCAATAATAGGCTTTTTAAAACCGCTGTATGTTGATTTGGATGTGTTTGACACAAGCGGCGTTAACGAAAGCAGCACAGTAAGTGTTAAGTATAATCCTTCAACGACTCCACAAAATCGAATACTGGGTTACTCCTCATTTGGCAAGGGAATAGGAGATTCAAAACTTATAAGTGGAATCTGTTTTAAGTCAGGTATATCGTTTGATTGGGGCACTTATCGGTCAGACTTTAAATCGATAGAACTAGGAATCCAATTGGATTATTTTCCAAGTCGACCTAAAATAATGGATGAAATTAAAAACAAAACAATTTTTTCTGGGTTTTACATTAGCTTTGCATTTGGTAAAAATTATTAAATAATGTCTGAAATACTTTTAGAAAAACCCAATAAAAGAACGAAACCAGATTGGTTGAAAATACAAATTCCTTCGGGAGTTGAGTATGCTGCTGTTAAAAAAATTGTACAAACACACAAATTACACACTATTTGTGAAGACGGAAGATGTCCAAATATGGCTGAGTGTTGGGGAGCTGGAACTGCTACTTTTATGATTCTTGGTAATATATGTACCCGAAGTTGTTCTTTTTGTGCAGTTGCCACAGGCAGACCCACAGAATATGACATGGATGAACCAACAAGAGTTGCAGAAGCTGTTAAACTTATGAAAGTTAAACATTGTGTTATTACATCTGTTAACAGAGATGAATTAAAAGACAAAGGTGCCAGTGTTTGGGCTGCCACAATAAGAGAAGTTAAAAAACAAAATCCAAGCGTAACCATGGAAACCTTGATTCCAGATTTTAAAGCGCATTGGGATTTACTAGAAATGGTAGTGAATGAAAAACCAGAAGTGGTAAGTCACAACATGGAAACAGTAGAAAGATTATATAGAATAGTTCGTCCACAAGCCAAATATGAAAGAAGTTTGGAACAGATAAAAAGAACCAAAGAATTGGGACGAAGAACTAAAAGTGGTATTATGTTAGGTTTGGGAGAAACAGAAGAAGAAGTTTTTAAAGCGATGGATGATTTATTGGCACATGGTTGTGACGTATTAACCCTTGGTCAGTACTTACAACCTACCAAAATGCATTTAAAAGTAGAAGAATATGTGAGTCCAGAAAAATTCAAAATGTATAAGGAAGTGGGTGAAAATAAAGGCTTTAGTATTGTAGAAAGTGGCCCAATGGTTCGTTCATCCTATCACGCAGAAAAGCACATTTAAAAAAAAGTTGACAACTAAAAATAAAAATCCTAAATTTGAAAATTGTTTAAGTTAAAAAAATATTAATTTATGAAAAAAAGAATCCTATACCTAAGTGTATTTTTTGTGATTTTATCAACCCTGTTTGTTTCAATCAATTCAAAGAAAAGCGACTACGTTACCCGTAACGAGAGTCAAATGAAAACTTTATATTCTTATGTTGTTCCGGGTGGAAAGAAAGCTGCTGGAATGTCGGAATATTTCAATTCTATTCGTGCAAATATTGCAACAGGAACAGTAAGTCCTGAAGAATATTTTAATGCCCTTAACGCTTCAAACCAAGTAAGCTCCAAACGTGCTATTAATGCCACTTGGAATGAATTAGGTCCTGACAACGTTGGTGGCAGAACCAGAGCATTTTTACAAGACAAAGACTCTTCTTCAGTCATGTATGTAGGAGGTGTTAGTGGTGGATTGTTCAGATCTACATCAAGAGGTTCTTCTTGGTCACCTGTTAATGATTTGCAAGAAAATTTAAATGTTTCTAGTATTACACAAAGTTCCAATGGAAATATTGTTTACGGAACTGGCGAAGGACAATTCGTTTCTGTAGACGGGACATTAAGAGGAACTCCTGGTTTTCAAGGATTTGGAATGTTTATCTCTACAAACAGAGGTCGTACTTTCACTAATATACCTTCAACCAGAAATTTTGGAAACATTAGCTCATTGGCTGCAGAACCTGCAGAATTTGGAACAAGAATTTATGCTTCTACAGATGCAGGTGTTCAATATTCAGATGATGGTTTAACTTGGACAAGAGGTAGAACTGGTGCTTCCAAAGAAGTAAAAGTTGCAACTAATGGTCACATTTATGCTCAAATAGGAAGTAATATTTTCAAAAGTTCAGACAGAGGTTCAAATTGGACAACAATAACGCCAGAAAATATCAGTTTTCAACGTGCAGCGATTGCAATCTCTCCAGAAGATCCTAATTATGTCTATTTAATGACCTCTAATAACGCTTCAAGATTAGAAGGTGTTTACCGTTCTATGGATGGTGGTACTTCATGGACAAAAATCATCAATACTGGTTCTATTTACTTCGACCCTTTGTCAAATTCATTGCAAGGTCAAGGAAACTTTAACAACGTAATTACAGTTAATCCAAAAGACAAAAACCACATTATCATGGGTGGCGTTTATTTAGCTGAATGGAAAATAAATACAAATCCTAGATACATTGCCTCTCTGAATGACTTCGGTGGCGCAAATCCAACTTATGTTCACGCTGACAAACACGTATTACAATGGGATATGTCAACTAACCCTCCTACTTTAATTATTGGATCTGATGGTGGATTGGCTTTCAGTTCAGACAATTTGAGAACTTATGCTCCAAAAAACTTTGGCTTTAATGCAACACAGTTCTATTATGTTGCTGCTGATTATGACGGAAATGTAACTGGTGGAACACAGGATAATGGTTCACAATACATTAACAAAAAAGGAAATACAACAAAATCTGCAGTTGAAATAAAAGGTGGTGATGGTTTCACTTCTCAAATTTCAACCAAAGATAAATCTATAATATTTTCTTCTTCGTACTATGGTAGCATAACAAGATCAAAA
>JBIPNH010000004.1:0-65702 GCA_044373665.1 Bacteroidia bacterium | reverse complement strand
TCTGTTGTGGAGGTATTAAAATTTGCCAACCAATCATACAATGATGGTAATCCCGATTATTACCGCTTGCCTAATAATATTGATTTAGCTGAAATTGCTTCTTACATACCACAAAATCAATCAAATCAAAATATGTTGAAATCGATGGTCGACAAAGATTTTAGAAAAGCAAGAATAAGTATTCAAATGCGTGATGTAGGGTCGGAAAAAATGGAAGAAATTAACAAAGATGTCAACGAAATAATTAAAGAAATTTTTCCTGAAGAAGATTATGATGTTAAAGTAACTGGAACTTCTATTATTTTCTTGAAAGGGAATAAATACATGGTAAATAGTTTGGTTCAAAGTGTTATTTTAGCCTTTATTATTATCGCTTTATTGATGGGTTTATTGTTTACATCCTTCAAAATGATTTTTGTTTCATTGGTGCCAAATATTATTCCACTTGTAATTACTTGCGGTTTAATGGGGCATTTGGGAGTGCCATTAAAACCATCAACAATATTGGTTTACAGTATTGCATTTGGTATAGCCGTAGACGATACCATTCACTTTTTAACCAAGTTTAGGCACGAGCTCAAACGAAGCAAAGGGTCAGTTAGTTCTGTGTTGTCCAAAACAATTAAAGAAATGGGTCAAAGCATGATTTACACCTCTGTGGTTTTGTTTTTCGGATTTATCATTTTTACGTTCTCTAACTTTCAAGGAACTGTTGCATTAGGTTTTTTAACAGCATCTACATTATTGGTTGCATTGTTCAGTAACTTGTTTGTATTACCTGCCTTGATTTTAAGTTTTGAAAAAGGCTTAAATCCGAAAGACGAACTAAGTGATGCCGTCCTCGAAACAGATGAAACAAACGAGTAATATTTGAATATACCTAAACAAATAAACCTAAAAGTGGAAGAGATTCTGAATAAAAGCCCAAATCACAATCCAAAGCACAGCTTTTTCCAGAATGACTAATAAACACCTAAACGCCTAAACGAATAAACACCTAAACGCCTAAACAAATAAACCTAAAAGTGGAAGAGATTCTGAATAAAAGCCCAAATCACAATCCAAAGTACAGCTTTTTCCAGAATGACTAACAAACACCTAAACGCCTAAACAAATAAACGCCTAAACGCCTAAACGCCTAAACAAATAAACACCTAAACAAAAAAATGAGTAACCATAAATTCAATTCCGAAGAAATAAAATTCTTAGCAGGACCTCAATCAAGATTAAAAGATTTTTTATTCACCATTAAAGTTGCTTTGGAGTTTGTAAAAGGTTTTAGGGTTTTGCATTTTGTGGGTCCTTGTATTACTATTTTTGGGTCAGCTCGATTCAAGGAAGACCATCCTTACTATATACAAACGAGAGAATTGGCTGGGAAAATTGCAAGGACTGGATTTACGATAATGACAGGGGGTGGTCCCGGAGCTATGGAGGCTGCCAATAGAGGGGCTAAAGATGTGGGAGGAAGGTCAGTAGGATGCAACATTGTATTGCCGTTTGAGCAAAGTCCAAACCCTTTTTTAGATAGATTTACCAATATCAAATACTTCTTTGTTAGGAAAGTATTATTACTCAAATATTCTTATGGATTAGTAGCAGTACCAGGAGGTTTTGGAACTTTAGATGAACTTTTTGAAGTGCTAACATTAATCCAAACAACCATGATTAAGAAATATCCTGTTGTTATTTTTGGAAAAGAATACCACAAAAATTTAGTGGCTTACATGGATACAATGTTAGAGGAAGGGACCATTAGCGCGGAAGACAAACATTTGTTTTTATTGACAGACGATGTGGATGAAGCGGTTGAATTTATTGTACTAAATACAATAGCACCTTTTGGATTAAAGCCTGTTGCAAAAGCAAAATGGCTTTGGGAATAAAACAATTTAAAACATAAAAAAATGATAAAAAAACCAGAAGATTCATACACAATAATGAACGAAATCGTTTTGCCAAACGATACCAATACACTTAATAATTTGATGGGTGGTAGATTGTTACATTGGATGGATATTGCAGCAGCCATTGCAGCACAAAAACACAGTAATAGTATAGTAGTAACCGCTAGTGTTGATGGGGTGTCGTTCAAAGAACCTATCAGATTAGGAGATGTAGTAACCTTAGAAGCTTATGTTACGCGTTCCTTTAATTCATCGATGGAAGTGTTTATAGAGGTGTATGCCCAAAATATACCTAGAGGTGAAAAATACAAGTGCAACGATGCCTACTACACTTTTGTTGCTTTAGATTCAAGAAATAAACCCATTGTAGTGCCAGCATTAGAACCACAAACAGAAGCGCAAAAAATTAAATATGATGGCGCTTTAAGAAGAAGACAAGTGAGGTTAATAATGGCAGGTAAAATGAAAAAAGAAGACGCTGCTGAATTGAAAGCGTTTTTGATTGATTAACGATTGCCAAATTTCAATAAAGTTGAACTAAGGGTTAACTTTATACAAGCTAATTTTTTGGATGGCACTAAAGCATTAATGCCACTTAAAAGGTTATAAAAATTTCCAACAAATACTTACTTAGGTCATTTTCTGCCTTTGTTTTTTTTATTCCTATTGTTTGGTTTTTTAAAAATATTGAATATCTTTGTTTGTAAAATATGAAATCTATATCATTAATTGTCTTTAGTTTAGGTCTTGTTTTATTCAGTGCTTGTCAGTACGAAGAAGGGCCATCTTTTAGTCTGATTTCCAAAAAATCAAGAGCTGTCAATACTTGGATTATCGACCAGGTTTTTGAAAGTGGAGTTGATAAAACAGATGATTACAAAAGAGCTTATGTGGACTATAAAGTTATAATCGGCAAAGACGACTCATATACGCTCTCATACAGACCATTTAATTTAACAAATTATCAAGAAAATGGTGCTTGGAAATTTTCTGATGATAAGTCTAAAATAATTTTCACTCCCAAAGGTACTTCTCAACAAAATGAATGGAAAATTCTTAGATTGAAAAATTCAGAGTGTTGGGTCATTCAAAGAGTCGATGGAAAAGATATTGAGCTCAGAATGAAAGATTAATGTGTTTGAAACGCATTAAATTTCATTTTTTTCTTGTTTGATTCAGTTTATTTTTTAACTTTGACCTCCTTAAAACAAAAAATTAAGAGTCACTAACAAGTAAAATATTGATTTGAATTGAAAAAAATATACCAGTTATTCTGTTTTATTCTCTTTCTAATTCCAATATTGATACATGCTCAGGGCAATAGGCTTTCTATACAATGTTCACCTCCTAAGAAACTATCAATTTGCGGAATAAATGATACCGCTAATGTTCAAGTTTTTAACATTACAGGCAGCGCTGTGAATTCTGTTAATGTGGTATTAAACCTTCCTCCGGGTGTACTCTACAGAGCAGGAACTGTTGTAGGAAGTGGAATTTCGGAAAGTAATATTACTAATCTTAACCAACCTGTTTTCAGTGCTCCCAATATTGGAGTGGCGCAAAATATTAAACTTAGAGTAACGCTTACTTCAAACTGCGATTTATTACAATTTCTAAACTCTAGCAATGTTCCGGTTGTCAATGTTAGGGTTAATTACTCTGGAAATTTCGACATAGGCTCCTCAAATCCTTTCGCTGTTAACGTGCCATCAGCCCAATATTCTAGTATTACTAACCCAAATTTTGTTGGAGATATTAATTCAAAGTTTGGAAGAAAAATTACCATCGGGAACTTCGGAAAAGGTCCCCTAAAGGAACTCAAGCTAAAAAGAATAAATGGAAAGGATGTCCAAATTTACAAAGTCAATAATGGCGTTAATAGTTTTTCAGGTGATACCGTTTATACCACATTCAATGGTTCGCATTTTGTTAAAATAGGTAATAATGATTCATTGCTCGACCAAAATGAAACCATTGAGTTAATAGA
The DNA here is from genome assembly GCA_044373665.1 of Bacteroidia bacterium. Lineage (GTDB taxonomy): Bacteria > Bacteroidota > Bacteroidia > NS11-12g > UBA955 > JABMMZ01. The sequence continues at coordinate 61,808 of JBIPNH010000004.1, read as the reverse complement.
TTCATTGCTTATTAAAGGTTGTAAAACTTTGACCACAAGTTATGAATTGTCGTGGGGGTGTAACGGTAAAACATGTTTAATTTCAAAAGCTTCCAATTCAGCAAGTATAAGTAATAAAATACCCAATTTAAAAGCAATACCTTTTCCTTCGTATCCAACTTGTTACAACAATAATAGACACAGTTCTGAGTTAAGAATTACAAACATAGGCTCAATGGTGGCCTCTGCAAATAGAGTAAGTATCAATCAATATTACACTTTGATGAGTCGATTGGATACTAGTACATTGAAAATAAAAATTGGTCACAAAGGTTCATGGTCTTTGCCAGTCATAGACAGTTTGGTTTATGGTTATAATATAGGGGCGTACAGTTGCTTGGGTTCTAACCCTATTACTTTTTTTAGAATTAAAACTCCCGATTTGAAACCCGGAGATACTTTATTTATTAGATGGGAAACGTTTTCGTGCATGCCAGGTGTGTGTGCCAATATGGCTATTAATTACAATTCATGGCTTTACTCTGCGACTTACCAAGACCAATGTAAAAATAACTTACAATTAGCAGCCGCATGGGGTCGATGGTATGACCAACATTATTTTGCATCTTCTACCTTTGCCCCATCCGATTTAATCAACAATCAAGTTGGAGAGTTCAGGACTTTAATATCCTCTGCAAGTATTCTAGGAAGAACCTCCTCTGCGGTTTTTATAGTAGACCTCATTTTACCATCAGGACTTTCTCATTCAAGACTTAAAAAGGATTTATATTTTATTAATGCTGACTTAACAGCCCAATGGAATCCGGATAGTATCGTTAAAATTGGAGATACAATACGTTCCTACTTTCCTAACAATATTCCTATCAGTTTGGTTAATGCTGAATTAGTTTATTACCTCAAAGCTGATTGTTCTCAAACTGGAGCAAATGGCAATAAAACCATACAACTACAAATGAAGTACAGCCCTAATAAATCGTGTAGTAAAAGGGAATGGTTTTATCTATTTTGTCAGTCAACTCAACTCAAACTCCACTGCTATTCCAATTGTAATGGCGGAATGATGTTTAAGAATTTTTCGGTGCAAAGAATCAATTTTGGTAAACCAGACAACAACAACGACGGCTTGCCAGATAATTCAGGGAATTTGGATACCTTAAGAATTAGGGAGGAAAGAACCCTTTTTGGAGATACTGTAATGGCCACTTATACAGGAATTGTTAAAAGGACATCTTCAATTGCCACTTGGCGACACCTATTTGCAGAATCTAACATAGGATATGGACGTTTTTTAACTTTTTTAAATGCGGAAATTACAGTTTACCGAGGTGGTAATAGTCGCATGAATTGTTTTCGTAATACAAGTGTCAAAGCAATTTCAGGAGTCAATGCCTCATTTAAAGTTGATTTAAGTTTGGATTCCCTAGGTTCTTGTTTGCCTCAGAATTTCCGATACGTTAACAACGACAGTATAGTTGTTAAATTAAAATTCAAAGTCACAGAAAATTTAGGCGGTAGCGCCATTATTCAGAATTTTAGTAACTTATTCTACCTCAGTAATGTTGCCAACCCAACCAGTAATACTAATAGATTTCAATGTGATACTTTCTCTGGTAAAACAATATTAACGGGATACTATTACACAAATTATGGTAGAGATAATATTAATGTCAATAACTGTAATGTAATTGGGGTTTCTAATAATTACTACATTGGAATCGGTCCTTGTTGTTCTAATTATGGAGGTAATAATTATTTCCCTTACGAATACAGAAGTTTTTCGAGACTAAAAGCTATTCGTTTTTATACGCCGCAAGGCTACAAATACCGAAGTTCTTATTTGAATCAATACAGAACTGCCGGTTCTAATAAAACAGCTGTTGAAGTGAAAGACACTATTAGACCTGTTAATGCCCAAAGTTATCCCTTGGTGTTCGATGTTACTAAGCATTTTAAAGATTCAGGTGGGGTGTTCAACTACAGCGACGATGCTTTTCATGGCGTTTATGCAGCTTACCTTGAACCCACTTGCGAAATTCCATCGACTGCACCGCAGGTCATTAAATACGACTTTATCTTCGAAAAATTAAATTCCTTTGGGGTTGGATTTGATACTATCAAAAGTGCCACTCAAGATGATTATATTCAATACAACCGTCCTGTAGTTTCTATTAAGCCACTTTCGCCTACCATTTATGCCGCACAAGATACCGCAGAGTGGGAGGTGAACTATACCAATCTGTCAACCTCCTTTAGTAATTTAAATACTTGGTTTGCTCCTGATAATTCAGGTCCTGTAAAAATTGTACAAATAAAAGATGCAGTAAGGGATACTTTAATGCCTGTTAAAAACGGTGTGTTCCGTTTGGGGACTATTGGGTTTAATAACACCCGTAGATTTAAAATTAGAGCCACTTATAATACTTGTAACAAAGACAGCGTTATCTTGTACTCTGGATGGAATTGTGGAGGTTACCCCACTGATATCGCCAATTTTAATTGCCAAAAAGACCGAATAACGCTCTATATTGAACCTCAAAATACCCAGTTTCAAGTGGGTATCACCGATTCTATTACCACTGCCGATTTGTGCGGTCAAACCCCCTATCAATATACACTCGAAAATATTGGTTCTACAACTGCCTATAATACCAAAGCAATCGTAACTCTACCTATAGGAATGAAAATTGTTAGCGGTTCATGTTATATAAAATATCCTCATAAATCTTTTAAACAAGCTATTTCAAATCCTACTTTGGTGAATGGAACCACTTACGAATGGCCACTAAGCTCTATTAATAATTTATTGAGTCAAGGTTTTAAAGGGGTGTCGGATACTAATCGCAATAAAATAATTATCTACTTTAAAGTTCAAACTGATTGCGACTACTCTTCGGGTAATTACATTAGGGCAAGCGCCAAAGGAAATATTAAATGCGGAGAATCAATAATTACCTATCCTGGTATTAGTAATTCATTGAATATTAAAGGGGTTACTCGACCATACTTTACTTTGGTCAAAGTGCTTACAGATTCAATTTTACCTTGTCAAAAAAGTACAAAAGTTAGAGTAAGAATCATCAATTTAGGACCAGATAAAACTGGCATTGAAGACAAATACCAAGCGATATTGATAAAAGGAATGGTGTATGACTCTACTCTTTATCAATCCATCTATAATGCCCCCAATCCATCGCTCACAAAATTCAGAAATATCAATGGTGCAACCGAAGTTGAAATGAGCTTAAAGTCGGGAATTGTACCCGGCGATAGTATGGAGTTTAATTTCGGATTTATGTCCAATAGTGAGGATTTGAGTTGTGGATTGCAAGACTTATACAGTCAAGCTGCCGTAAAACAAGAGGTAAAATGTGTGGCAGATAATACACTTTGTAATATCAATGTAATTACAGGCAATAATTTAAATAAACCCAATGTTTACAAAGGGTCTTTGTTGCTTCAATCATTAAAGTCTAATATTCAATCGGTAAACAGTGATTCTGAATTTTTAAATCTTCAGTTCAACATCAGAAATGTAGGTAATGCGATTTCAAATGCCAATTCTGTTGTATTTAAGTATATATATGATCAAAATAATTCAGGAACCGTTGATCCTTTCGATTTTGTTGTTTATACAGATACCCTAAAGTCATCTCTAAATAGAAATCAATCTGCTTTTGTGAATAAATCTGTAAGGGTGGCAGCAGGTCAATCTTGTAATTTATTTGTGGTTATCGACTCCTCTTCTTGTTCTTGTAATTTTACATTTGCTAAATTCCCAGTTCCTATTTTAAGAAATGCCGGTCCCGATATTCAGTTGTGTAGTAAATTGAATACGACTATAGGAATTGATTCTACCAAAGGGTTCAAATATTTTTGGACGCCTAACTTGTACCTCAGCAATGAAACCAAATCAAAAACCCAATTCAATGCGCTGAATGAAGACACAGGTTCATTGAAAATTTCTTATGTGCTAACGACTAACAGAGGTACTTGTAGTTCAAGAGATACCATGGTTGCTGTAGTGTATTCATTGCCTAAGGTAACAATGGTGCAAAGAGATACCACAATTTGCCAATATAATAAAGTAAGATTAAGCGCTAAAGCATTTCAAGGAAATGGCAACTTATCGTTGTTATGGACACCAAATGCTGGACTAAATAACTATACCAATAATCAAGCTATTGCATTCAACGACACAAGCAGAACTTACAGAATTACAGTTACTGATAATAAATCATGTAAAGTGTCTGATACGGTAAGAATGACTGTTAAATCTTTGCCTGTAGCAGCATTTACATACGTTCAAAAATGTCAAGGCGAACCAACCCTTTTAAAAGATTCTTCAACTATTCCAAACGATGTAATCAATTATAACAGATGGACTTCTGCACCATCAGATACCATTAATGCAGCTCAATGGTTGCTCGATTTGAATAATCAAACGAGTGCCTCGGTCAGATTAGTGGTTTCATCTCCATTTGGATGTAAAGATACTGTTGTCAAAACTGTAAACGCTTACCCTAAGCCAGTGAGTCGTTTTTCGCTTGCCAATGTCTGTTTTACTGATTCAGTTTCTGCAAATAATTTAAGTCAAATTGCATCAGGCACTATCAATACTATTCAATGGATAACAGGCGATGGTAATTTAGTTAATAAACCTTCTTACCGCTATTATTACAATACTGCGGATACTTTTGTAATTGGATTAGCCGTTAATAGTAATTTCAATTGTAAAGATACCAGTTACAGAAATGTGATAGTCCATCCTCGACCAACTGCTGATTTTTCAATTAATAATGTGTGTATTGGTGACAGCACCCAATTACAACAATTATCTCAAATAAATGATGACAGTATTGTTTCATACCGATGGAATATTAATAATGAGTGGATTCAAACCACAGAATTAAAGTATTTGTTCCCGAAAGATACCCAATTTAAAGTGAAATTGGTGGTGAAAAGTACCCAAAATTGTATGGATTCTATCCAAAAAACGTCATGGGTTTATCCTCTTCCTGTTGCTGATTTTAAGGCTGATCCTGTTTGTGAACTTACGAATTCTAAAATAGTAAACCTGTCTAAGATTACTAAAGATTCTATTCTAACATACCGTTATTTATTGCCAGATGCTAGTAATTATACAACCCGCAACTTTACGCACCTTTTCAGTGTAGGCGATACTTTTGATATTCAATTGATAGTCAATTCAGTGAGAGGTTGTAAGGATACAATTATTAAACCACATATTGTTTATCCTAAAATAGTACCCAACTTCACATTGCTCGACCATTGTTACCTCGACTCTTTGCGAATTCAAGACAATAGCACTTATGTTAATACCAATATTGCGAAATGGAAATGGCATTTTGGTGGTGATTCAGCACAAGTACAAAATCCAAGATACCAATACAAGCAATGGATACTTAACACACCTGTTAAATTAAAGGTTACAAGTACGGAGAACTGCTCGTATCAAATCCAAAAAAATGTCAATGTTTATCCGTTACCACAAGTTGATTTTTCGGATACCAATCGCTGCGTAGACAATCAATTTAATTTTACTAATCGAACTACAATAGATTGGGGAAATATAACCGGTTACACTTGGCGTTTTGGAAATTATTTGATAGATACCACCACAAGTCCTTACCACCGTTTTCCGGCAGCAGGTAATTTTATAGTTAAATTAGCCGCAATTAGTAATCAAAATTGCATCGATTCTGTAATCAAAACTATCACCAGTTATCCGCCTGTTGTGGTGAATTTCGAATCTCAAAATGTATGTATTGAAAATCCTATTCAATTTAAAGACAGTAGTTTAACGCCATACGCCAAAATAATAGAACACAAGTGGCAAATGGATGACGGTTCGGAGTATACAAGTAAACAGCCTATCCACTTGTATAATTCAGCAGGAAAGTACAATGTTAATTATCAAATAAAAACAGATTACAATTGTTTGTATGATACGACTAAGCAAGTCGAAGTATATCCTAAGCCAAGTGCTTTATTTTCACTAGATAAAGGTGTTGGTACGATACTAGATCCTGAAGTTACGATTACTGACTTAAGCAGTGGTGCCGATACTTTATGGTACGATTTAGGAGATGGCACTCATTCAAGTTTAAGAAACTTAATGCACTTGTATCCTGACAGCGGTCTTTATTACATTAAACAATATGTTAGAACGCAATTCAATTGTAACGATTCATTTGTTCAAAAATTAAGAATTAAATACCTGTTTGTGTTTAATGCACCAACAGCATTCTCTCCAAATGATGATGCCATCAATGAAGTTTATGAGCCAATCGGTATGGGGATTAAAAATTATGAAATGAGTATTTTTAACCGATGGGGGCAGCTTATCTATAAAACCACTGAAGGAAAAGGGTGGGATGGTAAATTTCAAGGAGATTTTGTCCAAGATGGTTATTACTTAGCGGTATTCAAAGTCAAGGATTTTAGAGGAATATCCCACTATTTAAAATCAAGTTTTATATTGTTGAGGTAAGTTATTTTGAGTTGAGCGATTGCCAAAATAAATCAGCTTGTAGATGCAACATTTCTAATCCATTTTTTGCCTGTGCCCCATGTTTCATAAATAGTTCCATAGTTGGTGTTACTTCTGGATTGTAAACAAGGTCATAAAAAAACATATCTGCATTGATAACTTGGTAAGGTAAAGGAAGTATCCTTTCACTGTTATTAAGAGTGCCTACAGGTGTTGTATTGATAATAAGTTGGAAAGATTGAAACAGTTCTTCATTGAGGTCTTGATAGGTAAATGCCCCGGTTCTACTAACAATTTGAAAAGGGATATTAAGTTTGTTTAAGGCATATTGAACTGCCAAAGAAGCACCGCCATTGCCACAAATCAAGGCTCTTTGTGGAGAGAAGGGAAGTGCATTTTTTAAACTTAAGTAAAACCCCATCCAATCTGTATTAATGCCTTTAAGAAGGAAAGTATCTTTGTTGTCTCTTTGGATGATTAAGCCATTTACAGCACCTATTTGGAACGCATCTTCATCAATATGTTGACAGTATTGAATAACTGATTGCTTGTGAGGAATGGTTACATTCAGACCTATTAAATCGGAATTTCCTTTAATAATATCATACAGTGAATGTATAGAAGCAATAGGAAACAAATGGTATTGCCAATCGTTAAGCTGAAGAGATTCAAATTTTTGTGCAAAATATTGCGGTGAAAAAGAATGCTCTAAAGGATAGCCGATAAGTCCAATACTAGGCATTATTTAGAATCTATAATTTCTGAATTTTTGTTTTTATGCTTCATTTTAGCTCTAATTACCTCAATGATAATTGGTAATACTGAAATACCTATTATTCCAAAAATAACAATTTCAAAATTGGTTTTAACAAATGGGATATTTCCTGCTAAATAACCCAATATTGTAACACCACCTACCCAAAGTATAGCGCCTAAAATGCAATTAACGATGTATTTTTTGTAAGTCATGGATCCTGCACCAGCCACAAAAGGGGCAACAGTTCTAACAATAGGTACAAAACGGGCAATTATAACAGTTTTGCCACCATACTTAGCATAATAAGCTTCTGTATTTTCAATGTGTGAACGTTTGAGAAAGAGTATTTTTTCTTTGCTTTTAATTAAGTTGCCGAAGTATTTTCCAACAAAATAATTGGTGTTATCGCCTAGTAAAGCCGCCACAATCAGAAGTGGAATAAGGATAGCAATATTGATACCTCCTTGAGAAGCAGCAAGAGCCCCTGCCGCAAAAAGTAAAGAATCGCCTGGCAAAAGTGGCATAATAACCAAGCCTGTTTCAACAAAGATGATTAAAAACAAAATACCATAAATCCAGATGCCATATTCCGAAACCCACAATGATAAATATTGATTGAGGTGTAACAAAATATCCAAACCACTTTTAATTAATTCCATGGCGCAAAAGTAATGAAGTATAACAAATTATACTTATTTTCGTTGACTAATTATGCGAAATCATCAAAAGACTATCGGATTATTACTTCTAGCATTTGTTATTATTATAGGAATGCAGTCCTGTGGAGGAAGTAAAGGAATGGGTAGTGGTAAGCAAAAGAAGAACTGCAACTGCGGTTTTTAGAATAAGCTGACTTAAATAGCTTCAATTAAAAACATCATTATTTTCTAATATACTCAGGTAATTGTAATACCTACTTGCAGAAATATGTTTTTCTTCCACCGCTTTGATAACCGCACACTCTGGCTCGTTTAAATGAATGCAATTATGGAATTTACATTGTTTCATGTATTCGCGAATTTCGGGAAAATAATGCCCAATTTCGGGTTTTTCTATGTCTATAATCCCAAAGTCTCTGACTCCAGGAGTGTCGATGATAGCAGTATTATCATTTACAAAAAATAATTCTGCAAAAGTGGTAGTGTGTTTCCCGCGAGAGTGCATCACACTGATAATATCCGTTTTTTGATAGGCCTCCGGAATTAATTGATTCAATATGGTCGATTTGCCAACACCTGAGTGCCCGCTCAATAAAACTCTTTTGTCTTTTATAATGTCAAGCAATACACTCTTTGGATGAAGCGAATCCATCTGCGATGAACAAGCCACACTTTGATATCCTATTGTTTCATATAGGTTTTTTAAAAAGTGATAATAGGCTATTTCCTCGTCGGTATATAAATCATATTTATTAAAAACCAACACAACAGGAATATGAAAAGCTCCTGCCATAACCAAAAAACGGTCAATAAATCCTAGCGAAGTTTTAGGTTGACTGATAGTAACTATCAATAAAACCATGTCTATGTTTGAGGCAATAATCTGACCTTGTTTACTCAGTTTATTGCTTTTTCTTATCATGTAGTTGTGGCGCTTGTGTACGTCTGTTATCACGCCATAAGTTTCATCTCCACTGCTTTCTAATTCATACTCTATGGTATCGCCAACCGCAACAGGATTAGTGACTTGTAACTCTTTTAATCTTATTTTACCTTTTATTCTTGCTTTTAAAAACGTGTTGTCTTCGGTTTTAAGATTATACCAACTTCCTGTCGATTTGATTACAAGTCCTTTCAAAGTGATTTTAAAATATTTTGGAACAAATCAGTTTCGTAGCATCGCTTTTCCCCATCGTGTAAAAATGCAATACCGGAACTTTGGCATCTATCAATTCTTTACATTGTTGTATACACCATTCTATACCAATTTTTTTTACATCTTCATTGTTTTTAGCTTGTTCTACCTCGTCTGTTAAAGCATCAGGCAAATCAATATGGAACAATTTAGGAAGCAATTGCAATTGGTTTTTGGTCGTTAATGGTTTTATGCCCGGGATGATAGGGACATGTATGTCATTTTCTCTGCACTTTTTTACAAAATCAAAGTATTTTTGGTTGTCAAAAAACATTTGAGTAACAATAAATTCAGCACCTGTTTCAATTTTTCTTTTCAGAAATTTTAAATCTGTTTTCATGTTAGGTGCATCGTGGTGTTTTTCGGGATAGCCTGCAGCGCCAATACAAAAATTAGTGACATTGGCATTGGTTAATTCCTCATCAATATAAATGCCGTTATTCATGTTTTTGATTTGATGAATCAAGTCGAGCGAGTTTGTATTCCCTGCATTTTCTGGACTGAATACATTTTCATTTTTGGCATTATCACCTCTCAAAGCCAATACATTGTCTATTCCCAAAAAGTTCAAATCAATCAGTGCATTTTCGGTATCTTCTTTGGTAAAACCACCACAAATAATGTGTGGCACAGTGTCTATTTTATACTTATGCATTACCGCAGCACAAATGGCAACTGTTCCCGGTCTTTTTTTGGTAGAAACTTTGGTAAATGAACCATCAGGTCTCTTTTTTTCAACATAATCTTCGCGATGATAGGTTACATCAATAAAGGAGGGTTTAAATTCCATTAATGGATCTATTCCTTTGTATATACTGTCTATACTGTCCCCTTTTAAAGGAGGAAGAATTTCAAACGAAAATAAGGTGTTTTCCGCCTGTTTAATATGGTCAATAATTTTCATTCTAAAATTGAATATTTAATTGAAGGGTTTCAGTACCTCTTTTTACGATCGCTACTACTTTGTCTCCCTTGTCGAAAGATGCCAATGCACTCATATAATCACCCATTGAATTAATTTCATAATTGCCAAGTTTGATAATAATGTCATTGGCTTTCATTCCGGCAATTTGTGCAACACCTCCCATATTTACTCCATCTGCTTTTACGCCTAATCCATCAAAAGCATAATCTGGCATAATGCCTAATTTTACCTTAAACGACATGCGTTTGCTCTCTTCTGCTTTCGTAGGCGTGAAGTTGAGTTGTTTGTGTTTTCTGATATTGATCAATGTATTTAATGTGATATTGTAAACTAAGTACATGCCATCATAATTAATCAAATGTTCGTCATCGCTTGGTTTGTGATAGTCGTGATGCTGACCAGTGAAATAATGCAATACAGGGATGTTTTTATAATAAAAACTAGTGTGGTCGGAACTGCCTGTTCCCGATTCAGAAGTTTTAATTTTTATTTGAGTGGTGTCTGTTTTGATACTGCTTACAGCGTTGTTCAACTCAGGGGCCGTTCCAATACCATAAATCATCAATGTTTTTTTGTTGGAATCCAATCTTCCAACCATATCAAAGTTCAACATACAGTGGATGTCTTTGAGAGCAACAGTTGGATTATTTACAAAGTGATTCGAACCTAATAATCCTTGCTCTTCACCACTAAAGGCAATAAATAAGTAATTAAATTTTTTGAGTTTTTTCGTTTTTTTGATTTTGCGCATTAATTGCAACATCATAGCCACTCCACTTGCATTGTCATCAGCACCATTGTGGATGTTCCCGCTTTGAGGGTCTCTACTTCCGCCATATTCATTGTAACCCAAATGGTCTTGATGCGCTCCAATAACTATGGTTTTTGCTTTTTTGTTATTCATAAACCCAACGACATTGTGCGCAGTGGCATTAAGTTGTGTTATTTTAACATAAAAACTAACTGTTTTACCCTCTAAAAACAAATGTGTGAATTTGTTGGCAAATACTACAGGAATTGGTCCGGGCTTAATATTTCTGTCTAATAATCCTGTAGGTTTTTTAGATAGTGTATCAGCTTGAACAAATATTACAGCTCTTGCACCGTATCTAATAGCAGTATTTACTTTGTATGACAAACTTTCATAAGGGCTGTATTCTGAATGAGCTTGGCCCGATTTAGGACTACCCAGTTTGATTATAAAGACTTTACCTTTCATGTTGATGCTGTCTAAGTAATCGTTGTGTTTTAACTGTGGCGCCACAATCCCATATCCCGCTTGAACCACAGGATGGTCGAACAAACTGTCTGCATTACAACTGTATGACAAAGGATAGAAATCGCCTGATTGAGGACGTAATCCAAGTATCAATTCTTTTTGGTCTCTAATCGTCATTGAGATGGTATTGGTGTTTAATCTCAGTTGAATAATAGAAAAATTTTGAAAAAATAAACCGGAGTCACCTTTAGGGATAAGTTTATTTTTTTTGAATTCGTCGGCAATAAATAAAGAGGATTTCAATTCTCCACTTGAACCAGTCAATCTGCCTTCAAGTTGGTCTGAAGCTAAATAGGTAATATCTGATTTTATTTGAGCAACAACGGTTTCTTTCTTCTGAGAAAATAACGAAGTAAACCCAAAGGTTGCTAATAATAAAGTTAAATAACGCATGTTTTGATACATAGTTGCAAATATAAGTTCGAATAATAACAATTTAAACTTTGTTTTGCTTTTGCCCAATATTGAGCATTGGTCAATTGTATTTTGAATAAATGAAAAGGGTATTCTAATTGGATTGTTTTGGGATTCGTAAAATTACTATTAAATTCGCAGCATGACTCACAAAATAGCGCCAAGTATATTATCTGCCGACTTTGCCAACCTTCAAAGAGATATTGAAATGATTAATCAAAGTGAAGCAGATTGGTTTCATGTGGACATTATGGATGGTGTGTTTGTGCCAAATATTTCTTTTGGATTTGCTGTTATGGCATCGCTTCAAAAACACGCCAAAAAACCATTGGATGTGCATTTAATGATAGTGGAGCCCGACCGTTATATTACCCGTTTTGCTGAATATGGCACTCACTTATTGTCAGTACATATCGAAGTTTGTCCTCACTTACACCGAAGCATTCAGGCAATTAAACAAGCAGGGATGAAAGCAGGTGTGGCTATCAATCCTCATACCAGTATTCAACAATTGGAAGATGTAATAGGGGATATTGATTTGGTGTGTTTAATGAGTGTAAATCCTGGTTTTGGTGGTCAGTCTTTTATTCAAAATACCTACCGTAAAATTGAGAAATTAAATGAAATGAAACGTCAACACAACCTGAACTTCGAAATAGAAATTGATGGGGGTGTTACTTTACAAAATTACAAACAATTGATAGGCGCAGGGGCCACAGTTTTGGTAGCTGGAAATACGGTTTTTAATTCCGAAAATCCAAATGTCACTATTTCGTCTCTCAAACAATAATTTACAATTACCTTCGTTAAGAGCATACCTTTGAAATTCTGGATAATTAATATTTTTTTGTTTTTTGCTATCACTAGCAATGCCCAATCCACCATTTTTGGCAAAGTTTATAATGCAAGAAATCAAAAATTATCTGGCGTAAAAATCACCAATTTAAGCAGTCAGGCTGTTGTATTTTCTGACAGTGTTGGTGGATATAAAATTCCCTATCTATTGGGAAAGAAAAATACGCTTAGGTTTGAAATGACTGGCTACAACGACAAACTCAGTAATATTCCAAGACTTTATTCTGACGAAAATTTTGAATTAAATATTTTCATTGGTTCTGATACTGTAGAAATTAGCGGATTCACTAAGTCTGTAAGAAAAGAAGAGGTTAATGGCACTATTTTAATCATAAAACCTATGGATTCGCGCCCAAGTATTACGGGTGATTTTTTGGATTATGTAAAGTCTTTGCCTGGGGTATCTTCGGGAAATGAATTGAGCTCGCAATACAATGTAAGAGGAGGTAGCTATGATGAAAATTTAATCTATGTCAACGACATTGAAGTATACCGACCACAGTTGGTAAGAAGCGGTCAGCAAGAGGGTTTGAGTTTTGTAAATCCTGATATGGTCAATAATTTGGTGTTTTCTGCAGGTGGTTTCGAAGCCAAATATGGAGATAAATTGTCCTCGGTGCTTGACGTCGGTTATCGTTCACCCACTCGTTTTGCCTCTGGTTTACAAGTAGGAATTTTAGGCTCTTCTTTTTATACGGAAGGTATACTGAAAGCTAAGAAAAAGGTAGGTAGTAAAGATTCAATAAGAGCCTCTTTTCTTATCGGTGGTCGATACAGGGCTAATAAAAATGTATTGAATTCACTGGATGCCCAAGGTTTGTATGTTTCAAGATTTGGCGATTTACAATCTCTAATTACACTCCATTTTAACCGCTTTACCCGACTTGAGTTTTTAGTCAATTATGCCCAAAACCGATTTAGGTTCGAACCCGAGTTTCAAGAAACTTCTTTTGGAACTTTACAAAGTGCACTTCGACTTAGAATAGGGTTGGATGGCCAAGAAATAGTTGATTATAGTAGTGTAATGGGCGCATTATCTCTAGTTAAAAATAAATACAGAAATGAAATTAAATTCATTGTTTCTGCCTATACTTCCTCGGAAAAAGAACATTTTGATATTCAAGGGGGCTATGAGATTTATGATGTAAATAATAACATTGGTTCCTCCGGTTTTGGAACTGTAAGAAATTTGTTAGGACGTGGTTACTTTATCAATCACGCCCGAAATGATTTAAATTTTAATGTGATTAATGCCAGTTTACAAGGCACCAAAAAACTTAAAGTATTAGGTCATAATGCCAAATGGTTATGGGGAGGCAAATACCAAAAAGAAATTATCCAAGATCGTTTCAAAGAATGGCGCTACAATGACTCAAGTGGTTATAATGTTAATCCCTTTACTGCTTCATTAACAGAAGTTAAATTAGTAGAATACATAGCCTCTAGAACAAATATTACCAATGATAGAATTTCAGCATTTACCCAATATCATCAAGGTTTTGGTAAGTACAATCAATGGTCTGTAGTGGGTGGAGGTCGCTTTTTGTATTCAAGCTTAAACGAACAATCTCTGTTTTCGCCACGTGTTCAGCTGTATTTTGAGCCAAATAAACCCTACAATGCCAAACAATCAGAAAGTAGTAAAGACACAATAATTTATAAAAAAAATATCTTGTTGAAAGCGGCTTTTGGTTATTATTACCAAGCACCTTTTTACCGTGAAATGCGTCAGTTTAATGGTTTGGTAAATACCAATCTAAAAGCCCAAAGAAGTATTCACTCTGTTGCGGGCATTGAATTTGGATTCAAAAAATTTGGTAGACCCTTTAAGTTTTTTGCCGAAGGATATTACAAACATTTGGATTACATGGTCCCTTATGTTTTGGACAATGTTAGAATTAGATATTATGGCGACAATACGGCCCGTGCTTATGCTACAGGTATTGATGCTAGAATCAATGGACAGTTTATCAAAGGACTCGAAAATTGGTTTACGCTTAGTATTCTCAAAACAGATGAAATTATCAGATACATGAATCAGGATAGCGTGATTACCGAAAGTGCTTCACTGCGCCGACCAACAGACCGAAGGGTAAGTGCCTCTGTTATGTTTGAAGACGAATTAAAAACCAATCCCGATTACAGAATGCACTTGATGCTCAATTTTGGGTCAAGTTTACCTTATTATTTGGGAGGCAATGCCCGTTATACCGAAGCATACCGAATTCCACCCTACAGAAGAGTGGACATAGGGTTTAGTAAAGTGATTATAGGAGGCAAACGCACCAAGTTAAAACCTAAAAACATTGAGAAATTATGGATAGGTGTCGATGTTTATAATCTTTTACAAATTAACAATGTTATCTCTTATATTTGGGTTAAAGATTTTAATAATAACACCTTAGGGGTTCCCAATTATTTAACAGGAAGATTGTTGAATGTCAGACTCGTTGCCAATTTTTAAAATACATAATGGACTCTAGGTTCAAATCCATTAATTTTGCCATCAAATGTTTACAGGAATAATAGAAACAGTTGGAACTATTTCCGCAATCGATAGTCATCAAAATAACGTGACTTACACTGTTAAATCTTCGTTTAGCAATGAGCTAAAAATTGACCAAAGTTTAGCACACAATGGTGTTTGTTTAACAGTTATTGAAGTCAATCAATACGAGCACCAAGTAACGGCTATTAAGGAAACTTTAGATAAAACGAATCTTAAACATTGGCAAATTGGTACTTTGGTAAATTTGGAGCGATGCATGCCCGCCAACGGTCGCTTTGATGGTCATATTGTTCAAGGACACGTGGATACAAACGCTGTTTGTACTCATATTCTCGACGAGAATGGCAGTTGGAAATATACTTTTACTTATCAGGGCGATTATATTACTGTAGAAAAAGGCTCTATCTGTGTCAATGGAACAAGCTTAACTGTAGTGGATAGTAAAGACCAATCTTTTTCTGTGGCTATAATCCCCTATACTTATGAAAATACTGTTTTTAAACAACTTAAAGTGGGCGATTTGGTCAATATAGAATTTGATATTTTAGGTAAATACATTGCCAAAATGATGGCAAAATAAAACCGTTACTAACTGAATTTCGTCATTCAATTAATTTCCTTATTTTTGCCCTTTATATATCAAATAAATGGCAAAATTTTTAGTATTCATTTTATCAATTTTTTCAGTTGCAGCTTTTGCTCAAACTGAGGTTCCTCACATTCATTATTTAGCTGATCCTGATGCAGCCGAACGCAATCACAGTGTAGATATAACTCACATGCGTGTAGAAGTTAGCTTCGAAACAAAATTGGCTCAAGTGAATGGAAAAGTAACGCACCAATTCACAACTTTACAAAATGGCATAGATACTCTGTTTTTTAATGCCCCAAGCATACAAATATTAACCGCTACTATCGATAACACACCACTTAGTTTTTATTCTAATAAAGAAGGGGTGGTTGTTAAGTTTGCTAAATCTTTAAATTGGGATGAAAAACACCAAATTACATTTACTTACACTGCTAAACCTAAAAAAGGAATTTATTTTATTGGTTGGAATCAATCAGAAAATACAGGAACTGCTGATATTAATTACATCCGTAAACAAATATGGACTCAAGGTCAAGGTATTGATAACAGACATTGGATACCGATGTACGACGACATGGGCGATAAATTTATTACAGAAACAGTAACAACTATGCCTAATCCTTACAAAGTATTGTCTAACGGGAAACAAATGTCTGTAAAAGACAATGGTAATGGAACTTCTACTTGGCATTATGCTATGGAAAAACCTCATGCAGGTTATTTGTTGATGTTGGCTATAGGTAACTATGAAATAAAAGCGACTACAACCAAGCGTGGAACGCCAGTTCAATTTTGGTATTATCCTGAATTTAAAGACCGTGTTCATTACACCAGTTTACACACTGAAAAAATGATAGAACATTTGGAAGATGAAACGGGTACTCCTTATGCATGGGGTTCTTATTCTCAAGTAATGGTTCAAAATTTCTTATACGGAGCTATGGAAAATACCTCGGCAACTATTTTTGGAGATTTTTTTACAACGGATGCCCGCGGGTTTAAAGACAGAAATTACATGGGTGTTAATCACCATGAACTTACCCACCAATGGTTTGGCGATTTAATTACAGCCCGTGGTGGAAGTGATGTTTGGCTTCAAGAAAGTTTTGCTACTTTTTATCCTAAATTGTTTTTCAAGGAGTTGGAAGGTGACGATGCTTACCAATGGGGAGTTAGAGGTGAACATAATTCAGCTTTAGCGCAAAGCGAAAAAGACCATTTCCCTGTAAGACACACCAAAGGAGGAACTACCCGCTTGTATCCTAAAGGGAGTGCTGTTTTGAGTATGTTAAGACACCAATTGGGGGATGATAATTTCAAACGCTTTATTCAACATTACTTGACTGTAAATGGATTTAAAAATGTGGAGTCTTGGGATTTTCAAAAAGCACTAAAAGACAAATTGGGAATGAATTACGATTGGTTTTTTGACCAATGGATTCACAGAGGTGGTGAACCACATTTTGAAGTGAGTTATGTTGCCAATAGACAAACCGTGAATTTTGAGATTAAACAAGTTCACAAAACCGATGGACATGTGCGTTATTTTAAAACACCTGTAGATGTTGCTGTTTATTACAAAAATGGAAGTATACACAGAACCACTATTTGGGTAGCAGACAGTGCTGTACAAAATATTGCAGTTAAACATCCTGCGTCAGATATTATTGATTTTGTTTTGTTTGATGAAAGAAGCAATGTAATGAAAAAAATGACGTTCAAAAAATACAATGATGAACTGTTTGCACAAGCTGCTAAAGCAACTTATATGATCGACCGTTATGATGCCGTTTTAGCCATGAAAGACATTCCACTGAAAGACAAACAAGCCCTTTTACAAGCGCGTTTTGCAGCAGAAAAACACCATGCCATTAGAGCAGAAATTGCGAAACAATTGGCCAATCAAAAAGGATTAAATAAATGGTACAAAAACATAGTAAAAGATAGTAAAGCAGAAGTTAAAAATGCCTTTATCCAAGCAGATACTAATGTTGTTGATACAAAAGAAATTTTTGAAATGTTGTTAATGGACAGTGCATACTCTGTGGTTGAAAATTCATTGGATAAATTAATGAAAAGTAAAGCAATTAGCGACAAAGAAAAAGCAAAATACTTGTCAATAACTGCTGCAGTTTCTGGTCAAAATAACAATGTAAGAGTTAAATGGCTAGAGCATGCTTACAAATTGAATGAAGGTAACAAAAGCAGAGAATTACATCAAGCATCTTTAACAAACTTGATAAGTGCCAATTACGAATTTAGAACACGTGTTGCAGCGGGTGGGGCTTTAAACAGATTAGGGATTTGTAATCAAGAGATTGTTAACCATTTAATAGATGCAGTGTTGACCTACAATTCAAGATTAGCAGGACCATGTGCAGGCTATCTTAAAAACATGAGTAAAAAGTCTGAAAATCTTGAAATGATCAATAAATCAATTGAAGGGTTGAACGATGAACAAAAGGAAACATTGAAACAATACGGAGTAATTAAATAGTACTTAGTATTTTTTAAAAAAAATTGAAAAGCCACATTAATTTGTGGCTTTTTTTATTAGTTTTTTAAAATTACAAATAACTTTCCTTCGAAAAAGTGTTAAAGCTTACATTTTTTCCTTCGAAAAAGTGTATTTCTGTCTTTCATTAATGGTTATTTGATTAACTAAACTAGTCGACTTTTCTATAAAAAAACTTTCAAGTTCTATTTTAAGTGGAGACCAATAAGGACTCAAAATCGAACAGATTTTTGTTATATATACCTTTTTAAAAAATCTTAAAAATTCAATAATATCAAACAAAATCTTAACTTTGTGGTTAAATATTTATTAATCAATAAGTTTTGGATACGCAACAAACCTCTGAACGCAAAAAAGACCACATTGAGTTAGCTCTCATCTCCCAAACGCTACAAAATGATACCCGTTTTTATTACGAGCCTTTTTTAGCTTCACATCCTCATAACAATGCCATCCCAGTTAGCAATATCGCTGACAAACAATGCGCCCTGCCTTTGTGGGTGAGTAGCATGACTGGCGGAACCCAACAAGCAGGTATTATCAATCGCAATTTAGCAAAAGCTTGTAACGAGTTTGGAATGGGCATTGGATTAGGTAGTTGCAGAATTATACTCGACAGTGATACTTACTTTAACGACTTTAATATTCGTCCTATTTTAGGGAATGATTTACCACTTTTTGCTAACCTTGGGATAGCCCAAATCGAAGAGCTTTTGGAAAGTAAACAAACCTATAAAATTGAAGAATTAGTTAAAAAACTACAAGCCGATGGTTTAATCGTTCACGTTAATCCGTTGCAAGAATGGTTGCAACCCGAGGGTGATATTATCAAAAATCCACCCATCGATACTATCAAGCGTTTGTTGGATATTGCTAACTATAAAATAATGGTGAAAGAAGTTGGGCAAGGGTTCGGACCAAAATCACTCATGGAATTAATTCAACTTCCTATCGAAGCAATTGAGTTTGGTGCTTTTGGAGGGACTAACTTTGCTACATTAGAACTTCACCGTCAAAATGAATTAACCAAAGAATTGCTTCAACCCATAACCTATATCGGACACACCGCCACAGAAATGGTGGATTTTGCAAACCAAGCAGTTCAAGAATTGGGTACAAAAGCGCTTTGTAAACAGTTGATTATAAGTGGAGGAATTAAGAATTATTTAGATGGTTATTATTTGATACAAAAATCAAAAATGAAGGCTATTTATGCGCAAGCTTCTGGATTTTTGAAACATGCAACAGCCGACTATCAAGAATTACAATCATACTGTCAATTACAACAAAAAGGACTTCAAACTTGTTATCAATTTTTAACTGTTAAATAAAACCACACCAAGCTATCATGCAAAATAAAAGTATTAAAGGATTTTCTAAACTAAGCAAAGAAGCCAAAATAGAATGGATTGTTGCCAATTACCTCAATGGTGATGAACAAGCAATCTCTTTTCTGAAATCCTATTGGCACCCCGATGCAGCTACCCAAAAGTTGCACGATGAGTTTATTGAAAATACAATTACCAATTTTTATTTGCCTTTTGGAATAGCGCCCAACTTTTTGATTGACGATAAAATGTACTGTGTGCCAATGGCTATCGAAGAAAGTTCGGTGGTGGCAGCAGCAGCCAAGTCGGCCAATTTTTGGTTGAGTAGAGGTGGTTTTCACACCCAAATTATCAGTACTGAAAAAATTGGTCATGTGCACTTTATATGGAAAGGCGAAAATCCTACAGATTTATTCAATTTCTTTGAGACCGTAAAGCCTACTTTAATCGCCAATACCAATCATATTACCAAAAACATGCAACAACGTGGAGGAGGTATTTTGAATTTGGAACTCGTTAATCAAACCGATAAAGAACCACATTACTACCAATTGAAAGCCACTTTCGAAACCTGCGACAGTATGGGGGCTAATTTTATTAATTCGGTATTAGAAGAGTTTTCAAAGATTTTAAAAGAAGAAATTGTTCATGCAACGGTTTTAAAAGAGGAAGATAGAAACATCGAAGTGATTATGTGTATTTTGAGCAATTACACACCAAATTGCATTGTTAGAGCCGAGGTAAAAGCTCCCATTTCTGAAATGACAGAAAGTGGCGATGACATGACAGGGGAGTACTTTGTAGAGAAATTTTGTAGAGCCGTAAGAATAGCAGAAATAGAGCCCTATCGAGCTACCACGCACAACAAAGGCATCATGAATGGCATTGATAGTGTGGTACTGGCTACAGGCAATGATTTTAGAGCGGTAGAAGCTTCTGCACACACCTATGCTTCACGCAACGGCTCATACAGCAGTTTAACCCACGCCGAAGTTAAAGATGGTATGTTCAGGTTTTGGTTAGACATTCCATTAGCACTGGGAACTGTGGGTGGATTAACCAATTTGCACCCCATGGTTAAGTTTGCATACAAAATGTTGGGCAATCCTAATGCGCAAGAATTAATGCGTATTACGGCTGTAGTTGGTTTGGCACAAAACTTTTCAGCCTTGCGTTCTTTGGTTACCTCAGGGATACAAAAAGGACACATGAAAATGCACTTATTAAACATCCTCAACCAATTGGAAGCTACTGAAGAGGAAAAAGTAAGAATAGTAGAACACTTTAAACACAATGTAGTAAGCTACAGTGCTGTTGTGAATATTTTTACAACAATCAGAGGAGAGGTTAAAAGCTGTTAGTTGTATTTTTATCTCATAAAACATTGATAGCATAGAGGTATTTCACCCAAAGAAAGCAATTTAAACCCTCTCGCAGTTTTCATGCGTGAAACAGTTAAGCAATGCAACAATTTAACAATTTAACATTCCGCTGTACTGCGGAAAATTCATTATTTTTGCAAGTTCAATGGAGTTTTACAGTCATGGTAAAATAATGCTTTCGGGCGAATATGCGGTGCTTTATGGTGCTACATGTTTTGCTTTGCCTACCATGTTAGGGCAGAAAATGCAAGTTACTTTTACGCCTTCCGAGGAGCAACATTGTATCCAATGGCACAGTTACGATTCAAGCATGAACAAATGGTACTTTGCTGAAATTCAATTACCCCACTTTTTTGTAACCCAAACCAATTCCAATGATGTGTCCATTCAATTGTTTCGTTTTTTAAAAAATGCACAAGTCTTAAACCCAGATTTCTTGCAAGAAAAAGGCGTTTATGTAGTGAATAATTATTTGGAGTTTGATAAAGAAGATGGTTTTGGAAGTAGTTCTACATTAACAAATAACATCGCACTTTGGGCCGATGTTAATCCATTTTCATTGCACTTCAATGCTTTCAAAGGCAGCGGTTTTGATGTGGCTGTGGCATTAAATGGTCAACCACTTTTATACACCATGAATGGTAATCAACCGCTTGTTGAAATTGTTAATTGGCAAAAAAACTTTACCGATAAGTTGTATTTCGTTTATCTTAATAAAAAACAAATAAGCAGAAATCAACTGACTGCAATTAAGCACCCGATTGATAAAACTCAGATTGCGCAAATCTCTAACATCAGCAAACTGATAGCCGCTAATGACGATTATTATGAATTTTGCTTGATGCTTGAATTAGCCGAAAGTGAAACCTCGCGCTTGTTAAACCGACCAACAATCAAGCAGGAATTGTTCCCCGATTTTAAAGGAAGTATCAAAAGCTTGGGTGCTTGGGGTGGCGATTACATATTAGCAACAGGCGACAATACCGAAAACTATTTTAAGCAAAAAGGGTTTCATAAAATATACACCTACCAAGAACTGATTAAAGAATGAATTATCAAAAAATAGAAGTAGTAAGCAGATGGCAAAGTCCGTCAAATATAGCCTTAGTAAAATATTGGGGTAAGAAAGATTTGCAGATTCCTTGTAATCCCTCCATCAGTATTACACTCGATAAGGCCATAAGTGATACCAGTATGCAGGCTATTTATGATGAAAATCAGAATGAGTTAAGTTTTGAGTTTTATTTCGAAGACACCAAAAACCCGAGTTTTGAAGAAAAGTTAAAACCTTTTTTAAACCATGCAATTACTTATTTTAAATGGTTGCAACATTACCACGTTATCATTCATTCTAGCAATACCTTTCCACACAGCAGTGGTATAGCGTCTTCAGCGTCTGCCTATAGTGCTTTAGCTTTAAATTTATGCTCATTGCACGAAGCCATCACAGGCGAATCTTTACCTCACTTTTTCCAAACGGCTTCTTATTGGGCAAGGATAGGGTCGGGAAGTGCTTGTCGCAGTGTTTATGGAGGTTACAATGCATGGGGGCAAAGTAATAGTATAGCAGGAAGTCATGATGAATATGCGGTGAATATTGATAACATAGTTCATCCACATTTCAAAAACATGATGGACAGTATTTTAATCGTAGAAAAAGGCAAGAAAGCGGTTTCAAGTACGATGGGACATGCATTATTAAAACAACATCCTTTTGCAGAAAAAAGATACGAAACTGCCTATCAAAATATTGATTTGTTAATGTCTATATTGAAGGGTGGAGACATGGCTGCATTTATACAATTGGTAGAATCAGAAGCCTTAATGTTGCACTCTTTGATGATGAGTTCACCAACACCGTTTATTTTAATGAAACCGCAAACATTGCAAATTATTGAAAAGGTAATAGACTATAGAAATCAAACAGCAGTGAATGTAATGTTTACCTTAGATGCTGGAGCCAATGTGCATTTGTTATATCCCGAAATGGAGAAAACAAATGTGCAGAATTTTATTGCCAATGAATTGGTTCAACATTGCGAAAATGGTTTGTTTTACGACAATAAAATTGGGACTGGTCCATCCCTCATCGTTTAATTTATTTGAAACAAAAAGTTGCCATAGTAGGAGGCGGTCCCTCAGTTTTAATGCTGGCAGCTACTCTCGATTTTAGTCAATTTGAGGTTGGTATTTACGAGCAAAACAAAACACTTGGTCGTAAATTTCTGGTGGCAGGCGATGGTGGTTTTAACCTCACTCACGGGTCCGACTTGGAATTAATGAAGCAACAATACCATCCCAATGGTTTTTTGGACAAAACTTTAGAAACTTTTTCAAACCATGATTTAAGAACTTGGCTACATTCATTGGGAATAGAGACGTTTGTGGGGAGTAGTAAAAGAGTTTATCCCATCAAAGGCATTAAACCCATTCAGGTGTTGAATGCTATTCTACAAAAACTAGAGCAGAATAAAGTTAAAATAAATACCCAAATGCAATGGACGGGGTGGGCAGAAAATAATGATTTGTTATTTAATGAAACAGAAGTTGTTAAAGCCGATTTAGTTGTTTTTGCCTTGGGTGGTGCGAGTTGGAGTGTAACAGGTTCCAAAGGAACGTGGTTGCCTTATTTCACAGAAAAAGGAATTTCAACATTGCCTTTTCAAGCCTCTAATTGTGCCTTTCAAGTGGCATGGCAATCGGCGTTTATTGACAAATACAATGGTTTTCCACTCAAAAATATAAGTTTAGCATTAGGAAATCACAGTGTAAAAGGAGAGTTGGTCGTAACAAAATTCGGTCTCGAAGGAAATGCGATTTATGCCTTAAGCAGAGCGATACAAAATGAGTTAAAAATCAATTCTAGTTCAACTGTTTTTTTCGATTTAAAACCAATGTTTAAGCTTGAACAGATTAGAGAAAAATTAAAACAAGTTAAGTCAAAAAACACAAGCGAAGCACTTAAAATTGGCCTGAATTTAAGCCCAATGCAAATTCAATTAATCAAGCAAAGTATTAGTAAAGAGGATTATGTTGAAATAGATAAATTGGCCGAAAGATTGAAGCGTTTACCTTTAAAGATTCTTGCTTCAGCACCTATAGACGAGGCTATTTCCACAACAGGAGGCATAGCGATCGAGGAGGTAGATGAAAGTTTTCAATTGAAGAGAATGCCCAATCATTATGTAATTGGCGAAATGCTCGATTGGGATGCTCCCACAGGAGGTTATTTGTTACAAGCATGCATGAGTATGGGAGTGACCCTAGGAAAAAGGTTGAATGAAACAAACTAGTGTTTAATTTGTGGCTTTTTAAAGAATCGAATTTTAGCAAAAGTTGATTAGCGATATGGGTGTGTGTTTTCGTTAAGCTGTCGGGAAGAGATGTCTCCTTCGTCGACATGACAGCAGGGGAGACCTCACCCCGACCCCTCACCGAAGGAGAGGGGAGTTT
This sequence comes from Bacteroidia bacterium, assembly GCA_044373665.1. Taxonomy (GTDB): domain Bacteria; phylum Bacteroidota; class Bacteroidia; order NS11-12g; family UBA955; genus JABMMZ01. The sequence goes on along the minus strand of JBIPNH010000004.1, from coordinate 37,434 downwards.
GGAGTATTTGTTTGAGTCAATTTAAATGCTATTTTTCTATGGTTCGAGAACCTCACCATGACAAAAAGATGATTTCAATAATCAAAATTCATAAATCAAAAATCTTTCTTGTGTTCTAAACGTGCCATTCAATGCGGTGGTTTTTGGGGGTTTAGATTTTTTTGGGTTACCTCAAAGGAAGTTCCTCGAGTGGACTCGAGAAAATCACCTGTAGAGGTCAAAAAAAGCAAACCCTCAAAAATTTATTTAGCTCTGTAAATAAAAGCCTCATTGTGGCACTAGCTTTTTCTTTGCTACTTTCTTTTATGCAATGAAAAAAGAAAGTAGAGACACGAAGTAAATGAGAATTAAGTTGTAGAACCGAAATTTATTGAATATAATCAGCCAAGGAAAGTTATCGGTAAGCTGTCGGGAAGAGATGTCTCCTTCGTCGACATGACAGCTCTGTTTTTTGTTTCCAATATTAGTTAAATCTAAAGGCTGTCATACCGACAACGGAGGTACCTTGGTTCTCGAAGAAAAGCTATCTTATAAAGTTAATGGTTAATTGTATTTAAAATTGAAAATCAAAAATCACTAAATCAAAAATAATTTATTTCTGTAACACTAATTTAAATGCCTTGCTTTCAAACTTTAGGAAATAAATTCCATGACTGAATGTATCTAAATTCAAGCTATTTTCACCTTCATGGATGTGAGAGTTGAGAAGCAGTTTTCCATCAATATTGTATATTTCCACCTGCCCAGAGATAGTAGATTTGATAGTGAACAAAGCATTGCTAGGGTTGGGGAATATTTGGAGTGGAGTGGTGGTAAGTCCTTGTAAGTTTGTAAACTGATTGGTATTAACCATAACGAAATGAATGCCTTCACATGCGTTACTGTCTTTTACTTTTAAGTTGATAGTATATTGCCCTGGCGGTCCTAATAATTTTGCCCAAAACTCATTATTCTTGGTTTGAACGCCATTGTTCCATAAATAAGATTTAAAATCTTGGTTTGTACTCAATTTTACATAATCGTGGTAATTGTAGTTAAGTTGACCTAAGATACTGACATTGACTTTATAGGGGGCAATTTGAATGGATTGACTAGCAATACATTGATTGCTGTCTTTTAATGTATGTGTAATGAATGTTGTGTCGGGAAATTTACCAGTAAGTATGCCCAAAGTTTCGTTAGTTTTAATGTTGTTGATATACCATTGGTATGATTTGATGATTTTGGCATTGTTGATGTTTAACTTAATTTGTATGGTTTGTCCATCGCAAAATTGTGGTGCTACAATTTCAAATTTTGGTCGTGATAAAAGAGCTGTTGTCATGGATTTTTCGGTACTACATCCAAATGTATCTACAGCTTTTAAAGTGATTAATTGTTGGTTTTTGAAATCGTAATAGAGTGTTTTGTTATTGTTGATTAATGCTTCACCATCAACAGTCCAGAAATAATTTAGTGGTGAGTTAGAAGTGTCTATTGCCGAAATAAAAGGGGTTAAGCTTCTGCATGAAGCTGAATCTTCGAGGCTAATTTTAGGAGAAGGAAGTGCTTTGAAATTCATTGTTTGACTATAAGAACATCCAATTGAATCACTAATTTTTAGCTGAACTTTAGTTTGGGAATTGTTGAAAAGATAGGTAAGGTCAGAGTTGTTATTTGCCAAGGGTATTTGGTTAATCACCCAAGAATACGATAGTATGGGTAAAGTATGATTTAAATACTTTGGATTGATTGATTTAGGCGTGTTTTGACAAGAAAGACTATCAGTGAAATGAAATTTAGGTAAGGCTTTTGCAATTATCCATATATTTTTTTCCTCAATACATTTGGGATTGTTTAATAATTGAATTTTAATGTGTTTGTCGTTGTCTATTTTTAGGGGGCCATAGTTTGTTAAAAAGGAACTGTCTGTATTATTTATAATCCATAAAGTTTTTGATGTTTTAGGAAATACATTCGTCAAGCTTAATGTTATGGTATTGTCATTACAAATACTAGTGTCTTTAAAGTTGGTTTCAAAGTTGTTGGAATCTGAATAAATAGTTAGGTCTTGATAGCTGTTGCATTGATTGTTTTGATAACGCATTCTGATGTTATTTAGCTTGCCATTTTGAACAAACTTAAAAACATTGCTAGAATCTGAAACCGTGTTGCCTATAGGAAATTCCCAACTCACTTTGGCTAGTGATAAATCAAAATGTTTATCACCTAATACAATCGTATCGCCTTTGCAGACTAAGCTGTCTTTTTTGCCATCACTAATTGGGAAAATGCCATTTAATTCAATCGTATCAAAATTAATAATTCCACATTTGGATTGTTTATAATATAGTTTAGATTCGATAACATATTTGCCGTTTTGTTCAAATTTAAAAGTATCTATTGGTTTAGATGAACTAAAGGTGGTTTGTTGGGTGGTCAAATGTTTTATTAAGTATTTGTATTCCAAAATTTGATTAGGGACAATACTGTCTTTGTTAATGGGTTTTAATTCAAGTGCCAAAGCATTGCAACCAATAATTGATTGTGTTGTAAGTTTACTTTTGATGGTTGGTAATGCATTAATTACAAATCCTTTGGAAATAAATGAGTTGCATTGTTTGTTAGTAGCAATTAAGGCAAAGTAATATTTTTTTGTTCTATTGTTAAATGATTGTGGTGTTGTACAAATAGATATTTCTTTTTGCAGTGTATTAGAATCTGTTAATGCCACATTTGAATTTGTAAGTGTATTATTCCAGTTTAAGTAAACGGAATCATTATTTGAATTACTTGCTTTAACTTTAATACATGTTTCTTGGTCGGAACAAAGATTTAGTTGGTTAGAATTGACCGTGAAACTAGGGGGTTCATTCTTAATGTCAATATAAACACTTTGCACCATTTCTCTTTGAACATAACCAATCAATTGATATTGCTTGTTTATGTTGTTGTAGCGGTATTGATTGATTTTAAATTTAAGGGCACTTACTTCATCACATTTTGTTGGGGTATATATTATTTCACAAACATTTTTATCAAAGTAAAATCCTCTTGGTGGCTTAGCATTTGGTAAAGGTCTGCAGTTGATAACACCCGTATTTGGAGGGCAAAATGGTGTAGCGGGAATGGTTATAGAAAAGTTGTTTGAATAGGAAATTGCTTTCCCTTTGTCAAATTCAATCGGACTAAGTTCAAATCCCAATGAATCTTCATTGTTAAAATTTACAACACCCGGATTGTATATCATGGGTTTATTGCAATTAATGTCAAATTTGGGTTTAATATTAAACTCAGGTGATTTAACAAATTGGCCTCCATGACAAAGGTTGACCATAGCATCAATATAGAACCAATGATCATCTAACGTAGTTAAGGGCTCTTGTCTAAAGTTTTCATTGATACCAAAATGGATGGTACAAATATTTTGTTGTAAAATGGTATTGTATGGTGATTTTTTAAAATCAATGGTGTCTACGTAGGTGTGTTTTTCGTGTCCAGGGTTTGAGTAGCTATTTTCTTTGTTACATGGATTGCCGCAAGTATCACTAATGTTTTCTATGGATATTCGTTTCAAATTCATGTTTAATTTAAGAGAGTTGGCATAAACATATCCTCTAACTGAATTTAATGAATTGAAATTACATTTTCGATATAAATGGGCTGTAATTGCATATTTAAAACTATCAATTTGTGTGTAATAAATTTCACCACCACTAATTTGTTGACTGTGTAAACTTATTATTTTACAAGCAATTAACAAGAATAGTAAGAGTGGTTTTCGTGTCATTTTAGTTATATTAAATACAAATGTAAATCATTAAGGTGGTTAAACAGGTTTTATGAATGTCAAAATAATGCAATCTTTTTAAGTTAAAGAAGAATGATATCCTTTAATTCGAGAATAAGAGGCAAGTTAAGGGTTTAAAAATCAAATAATCAGAAGTCTAATGACATAAACTTCCCTTAACTTCCCTTTACCTCGATAAACTAAGGGTAAACTCGATCAGTGATCAACTTCCATACACCAAGGTCGTTGAGCGGTGCCGAAACGCCTTGCTCAAGATATCGAATTTTAATTGTTGGCACTTCGACTCCGCTCAGTGACCAACTTTACTTCGACTTCGCTCACGTGACTAGGCTCAGCCTAGTGTATAAACTCGCTCAGTGACCAACTTTACTAAGGGTAAACTAGCTCACGTGACTAGGCTCAGCCTAGTGTATAAACTCGCTCAGTGACCAATTTGGATATCGCGCAATCACCAAACTTCCATACACCAAGGTCGTTGAGCGGAGCCGAAACGCCTTGCTCAGTATGGAAACGACCTTGCTCAAGATATCGAATTTTAATTGTTGGCACTTTACTTCGACTTCGCTCAGTATAAACTCGCTCAGTGACCAACTTTACTAAGGGTAAACTAGCTCACGTGACTAGGCTCAGCCTAGTGCATAAACTCGCTCAGTGACACCTCTAAACGAATAAACACCCTTCGAGAGCCTCAGGGTGACACAATTCAACGAATAAACACCTAAACGAATAAACAATTAAACAATTCAATCAAACAATTTGTGAATGAAAGTGTTATATTTGCAAATCGATTTTAAATGAATATTAAAGATTCTTTGTTTTACGCCAAAATATTACTCTTCGGAGAATATGGCATCATTGAAGATTCAATGGGACTCTCTATCCCCTTTGATAAATTCAATGGTCAGTTGAAAAAAGACGGACGAAACGATGCTTTTGCTATTCAGTCGAATCACGATATTAAAGTCTTTTTTGATTATCTCAAATCTTTAGAGTCGCAGAATACATTAACAAGTCAATTTGATTTTGCTCTTTTTGAACAAGAGATTAATGAAGGGCTTTATTTTGATAGTTCAATCCCTCAGGGTTTTGGTGTAGGTTCAAGTGGTGCCCTTGTTGCCTCTATCTACGACCGTTATGGTCTTAATAAAATTGTGGTAAACGCCCATCAACATGGCGATGAAATCTTAAAACTTAAACTAGTGTTTTCTCAGTTGGAATCATTTTTTCATGGAAAAAGCTCTGGTTTAGATCCTTTAATTTGTTATTTAAATCTCCCTGTTCTGATTCAGTCAAAAACAAAACTAGACACCGTTGGCTTGCCAACCCCTAATGACAATGGTAAAGGCGCTATTTTTTTAATGGACAGCGGTACTACCGGTCAAACCCAAAACATGGTTTCTATTTTCCTTGAAAAATGCAAAAATGAAGGTTTCAGGAATTTAATTAAACACCAATTTAAGAAATACAACGATGAATGTATTCATGCGTTTTTAAATAAAGATTTTAAACCATTGATGAGTTCTATTAAGCACTTATCTCAATTGGTTTATGATAATTTTTCTCCTATGATTCCCGATAATTACAAACACCTTTGGAAAGAAGGTATTGAGAGTAATTCATATTATCTTAAATTGTGTGGTAGCGGTGGTGGTGGCTATATTCTTGGATTTACCCACGATTACGAATCGGCAGTCGAAAAACTTAAAGGACAGAAACTGCAAGTTATTTATACTTTCTGATGAAACTACAGACAGATCAAACATCCTCTGTCACACATCACAAACTTGCACTCAAGGTTATTGCTTTGTTTTCTGTTGTAAGATGGTATAATATTTTACTAACCATATTAGCGCAATATATCTCAGCTTTTGTTTTTATCCGACATTCACATGGTTCCTATGCCCATATTCTAACTGATTTTAAGTTGCACGGCATTGTCCTTGCCTCCATTTTTAGTATTGCTGCCGGTTTTATCATTAATAATTTTTACGACTTTGAAAAGGATTTAATCAACCGGCCAAAAAACACTTTGTTTAACAGAATAATAAGTAAAAAAACATCGTTAAATCTATACATCGCTTTCAATCTATTAGCCTTGTTAATTGCCTATTTATCCTCTTTTAAAATTGGTGTTTTTTTTACTGCTTTTGTATTAGCTCTTTGGATTTATTCTCATAAGTTGCAAAAAATATTCTTCATCAAAGAATTTGCCGCCGCTATGTTAAGTATTACTTGTTTTTTTGCGGTTTTATTGCATTTTAATACTTTTTATACTTTTATTTTTATCTATGGTGCGTATTTTCTTTCTATTGTTTACGCCCGTGAACTTATAAAACAGTTTTTAAATTACACAGGCGATAAAATATTGCAAATACAGTCCATCCCGGTGGTTTTGGGTATGCAGAATGCCAAGTCTTTTATTTATTTTGTAATGGTTTTGTCACTGCTATTGGGTGCAGGAATTATTGCTTATGAAGGACTTATTACCAAAAATTACTTTGTGCTTTTATCAAGCGTGGTTACTGTAGTAAGTTTTGGTTTAATTGAAAAGACAAGATACAAAGCAGTACACACTATTTTTAAAATAGTGATAGTATTAGGAATCTTTAATTTGCTAACCTTTTTGTTTTAAAGGTTTATTTTTGATTGTCGCGCCATTCATACACCCACTGACTTTGAATCATTTCTAGGTGTCCTTCATTACACTCTTCTTTAGTGCCTTTGAAATTTGGGATTTCTAATACCCATTGCATCAATTCAGTAAAGCGTATTCTGTATATTTTGGATTCGCCAAAATCATCGCCAAATCTTTCGTATAATGCCATCGCTATGTCTTCGTGGTCTTTCCAGTGTATTGGTAGTTCAAATGTCATCTTTTATATAAATTAGTGACCAATGATAAGTGATTGGTCGGGAATAATAACCGTTAAATTTTCATCTTCTTCTAGTACACACTGACAAGCTAGTCTAGAATTGTATTTAGGATTACGGGCGCGGTCAACAAAGTCTTCTTCTTTGTCGGTAATTTCTGATAAGCTGTCTGCCCCTTGTTCAACATAAATGTGACAAGTGCTGCAAGCACATACAGCACCACAATTGTGATGTAAATGCACGTCGTTATCTAAGGCAACATCCAATATCATTTCGCCAACCTCTATGTCAACGGTTAATGATTCTTTATGAGCTTCTTCAAAATTGAAAGTAATTTTAGGCATGATTAATAGAGTGACAAATTTAAGGATTTTTTGTTTGTTTCAAACCCAGATTAATTATTAGAACTTCGTTATGAGAGTTAAATATCAATAAATCAGTTTCTTATTTTTTGAAAAGTATAGCCAAACCTATGGTTAAGAAAAGTAAGAAACAACTGATTTAAAGAGATTTAGCTAGTAATAGATTTTCTAATGATTATTCTGGGTTAAAGTAGGTTTTGCAATCAATAAAAATAGTAAAAAGGAAAGCAGACCCAAACCGAAAGGAATAGCTGCAAAATGTTTGATATTTAAATCATAAAATTCGGCAATCATCCAAGTGCTATTGGCAATGATCCAAAACAAAATAGACAAGTTAGGGAAAAGTTTACTGCGGTCATCTGAACTAATGATCACCATTATTAAAGCTACAAGAATGGTAGGGATGGCCATTATAACACCCAAAACATCCCACACAAATAACCAACACAAGTCCTTGATTAACCACAATGGAATATGGATAATTTCAAGCCAATACATATAATGTGGCTTATTTTTCATTCTACTAGTAGAGGCCTAATTTACGTTCTTTGATAGATTCATCTTCCAAAAATTCATCGTAAGTAGCAAATTTATCTATCATACCATTTGGCCCAATTTCTATAATACGATTGGCTACAGTATTCATAAACTCATGGTCATGAGAGTAAAATAAAATGGTGCCTTTATAGTCTATAAAACTATTGTTCAAAGATTGTATACTTTCCAAATCCAAGTGATTCGTAGGTTCATCTGCAATAATTAAGTTAGGGCTTTCTAACATAGATTTACTCATCATACATCTAACTTTCTCACCTCCACTTAGAACTTTAGCTTTCTTTAAACTTTCCTCACCACTGAACAACATACGTCCCAAAAAACCTCTGATAAATGTTTCATCTTTTTCTTGTGAATATTGGCGCAACCAGTCTACCAAGCTTAAATCAATGCCTTCAAAAAAAGCAGAGTTATCATTCGGTATGTACGTTTTTTTGATAGTTACACCCCAATCAACCAATCCTTTTTTAGCTTGTTCTTGACCCGCCAAACATTCAAATAATTTGGTGATTGCCAGTGCATTTTTTGACAGAAAAGCAACCTTATCACCTTTGTTTATTGTAAAACTTAAGTTACTAAAAAGCAAGTTGCCGTCATGTTCATAAGATAAATTTTCAACACTCAAAACTTGGTCACCAGCCTCTCGTTCGGGTGTAAAGAAGATACCCGGATATTTTCTGGTAGATGGTTTTATTTCTTCAATGTCCAACTTATCTATCATTTTACGGCGGCTAGTTGCTTGTTTGCTTTTGGCAACGTTTGCACTAAAACGCTGTATGAATTCCATCAATTCTTTCTTTTTTTCTTCTGCTTTTTTGTTTTGGTCAGAACGTTGTTTTAACGCCAACTGACTGCTTTGGTACCAAAACGAGTAGTTACCAGTAAAGACTTGTAATTTGTTAAAGTCGATATCCGCAACATGCGTACAAACAGTGTCCAAGAAATGTCTATCGTGAGACACTACTAATACGATATTTTCAAAATTGATAAGGAAGTCTTCTAACCAGGCTATAGTATCCACATCCAAGTCATTCGTAGGCTCGTCCATTAACAAAATATCTGGATTACCAAACAGTGCTTGTGCTAATAAAACACGAACTTTTTGGTTATTATTTAACTCATGTAAGGTTTTAAAATGGATTTCTTCAGTTATTCCAAGGCCGCTTAAGAGTGATGCAGCGTCACTTTCTGCATTCCAACCTTCCATTTCACCATATTTTTCCTCAAGCTCACTTGCTTTTATGCCATCTTCATCCGAAAAATCTTCCTTGGCGTACAAAGCTTCTTTTTCTTTAATAATGCTGTAAAGTTCTTTGTTACCCATAATAACGGTTTCCAACACTTGGAATTCGTCAAACTCAAAGTGATTTTGTTTTAAAACACTCATACGTTTGCCTTTTTCTATGTCAACATGGCCTGTAGTGGCATCTATTTCTCCTGACAGTATTTTTAAGAAAGTGGATTTACCGGCACCATTTGCACCTATAACACCATAACAATTACCCGGAACAAATTTGACATTTACCTCGTCAAAAAGCACTCTTTTACCATATCTTAGCGATACATTTGAAACTGAAATCATTAATTATTTATTTTTTGCGGTCGCAAAGATACTTAAAAATATACATTTCCATTTTAGAACTTAAATGTGTAAAATTATTTCAATTTATTTTATTTATATAACAATATAATCAAATATTAAATTAAATAGTAGATAATCAATCGATTATTTCAAAAAATGCAATAGTACAAATAGTACACAAAGGCGTAATTTATTAAAAAAACTCTGTCAGAAGTTTGCAATCTTTTTAATATATGTTTTAATTATTAAAACTTAATTATAAATTTGCTTACTTGATTTGTTATCAAATCATTATTTTTTTATAAATATTTTTAACTTTTATGCATCAATATCTACCCGAATTCAAAATTCACAAAAAATTGCGACTTTTTTTTGTTGCAATGGCTTTTTTGGCTTCTTTGCCAATTCTACAAGCCTTTCCTGGTGGTAATTACACCATTAATCCCTCTGCAGCAGCTTCTGCTTCAAATTATCTTAGTTTTACTGCGTTTTCAAATGATTTAAGAAACCTATCGCGTGGTGATGGTGGTACAGCTAATTATGCTTTAGGAGGCGCAGGTCTTCAAGGAAATGTTACAGTGAATGTAACACCAGGTACTTACAACGAACGTTTACTTTTAACTGCCATCGTTGGTTCTCAAGCTTCAAGAAGAGTAACTATAAATGGTAACGGCGCTATTTTAAACTTTACTCCTACTTCTACTTTAGATGCAGGTGTAGTTGATTTGAACGGGACTGACTTTTTTACATTTAACAATTTAGAAGTGAGAATGAATCAAACAACCTATGGTTATTGCTTTTGGTTCAGAAATGCTGCGGATTTTAATATTGTAAAAAATTGTAAATTAAGATGCGACAATATTACGGGGATTCCTAACGTAGGTAGTGCTTACATTTGGATGACTAATGGTACTACTGGAAGTTCTTCTGGTAATTTTGGAAATAATAACCTTGTTGATAGCTGTGATATGCGTTCAGGGAATGGTTTAAATCATGGACCATATTACGGAATAAATATGTATGGTATTACAACTCCTGCTGCTTTAAACGCTGGGAATAACAATGTGATTTCTAATAATTTAATTAGAGATTTTTATTTGTACGGAATTAACCATCCTTACACTTACAATACTACCATTAGAAACAATACTATTACTAATCAAGGTAGAACCAGTTTGTTCACTACTAAATATGGCTTATACACCATTACAGGTACTTTCTTAATAGATAATAATAGAATTTTCAATCTGAATGGAAATACGCCACAAGGGTCGGTAATTTATCCTATTTACATTAGTATGAGTAGCACAACTGTGCCAATTATGAATTCAAGGATTACAAACAATTGGATTTATGATTTTGGAACTTCTACTTTACAATGTTATTTGTATTGGTACTCAGCTTATTTAAATCCAGCTATTTCTCTTGATGTAGATTTTAATACAATTGCATTTGATTACCCAACGGCTGTTAGTAATACTAGTACAATTGTAAGAAATGTTCAAGGTAGTTGGTTTAGAAATTTCAGAAATAATATTCTTTATAATAATATAGGTGGTAGTGGATCTAAATGGTTAATATATGACCAAGCAACTACATTAACATCCACTTATAGATGGACGACTTATCAAAACAACTGCTTGTTCTTTGGTCCAAATGCTGCTGGTAACCTAAACTACGGTTGGGGAGTTCAAAATGCAGGAGGAACAGCAACAGGAGATATTCCCAATATGCAATCTATGTATGCATCTAGTTTCCCTACTTCAAACATTGCAACCAATCCAAATTTTATTAGTAATGATCCAGCATCAATTAATTTAACGCCTCGTTCATTGTCTATGGCAAATAAAGGAGTAGCTATTTCTGGTATTACTACTGATAATAGTGGTGTAACAAGAGGGTTAGTGCCTGACATTGGTGCATTAGAATATTCTGCTGATATTTCTATCACTGCTTTTAATTTAAATTTCCCAGTTCCTTCTTGTTCAGGATTTACCTCTGCCATCAGTGGTACTTTAAGAAATAACTCACCTTTCACCATTACGAATCCTGAAGTTGCTTACGCTATTAATTATGGTCCAAAAATTGTTTATACAGTGCCGGGAAATATTGCACCGAATGCTTCTATTAACTTCTCTTTCCCAAATCCACATTTATTTAGTATTCCTGGTCCAACCACTGTTCGTTTGTTTAATAGCGGTGGAGATGATAATGTAACAAATGATACTTTATTAACTTCAACTACAATTACACCTGCACCAGGCGGTTCTGTAGTAACTCACAATACATCATTGTCTTCAACTTCTTCAATTTTTGATATTACAGGTAAACCAGATGTAACTTTCAGAAATGAAAAATTAGTATACAATCTAAGTGAACCTAGTCGTTTGGGTTATACCAATGCAGATTACGGAACAAAATGGAGAGCGTTTGTAAGTGCAAGGTCTATTAATGGTGTAAATGCCAATTCACTAATTTCTGGAAATGGTTCTGCACCTTACAGAGCAACCTTTGAACCAACTGCAGCTTGGGAAGACAGTATTGTTGAAGTATCAATCAGAGTTTTAAGTTTGGAAACTTTCTGCGATACAGTATTTAGAAGAAGAGTACTAGTGGCACCAAAAGCTAATGTTGATTTTATTGTTCCTAACCCGCTTTGTGAACGTACTGACAATGTTTTTGAAAATGAAACTACAGTTAGTAGTGGTTCTGTTGAATATGAATGGAGTTTTGGAGATGGTACACCTAATTCTCAAGAAGCAAATCCTGCCCACAGATACGCTTCTTTTGGAACTTACCAATTGACTTTGACTGCAACTACTAAACCTTATAATTTTGTTACAAGTAAAACTGTTTCTATAGATGTAACTGAAATGCCTATAGCAAGTATTATTAATACGAATAAATGCGAAGGAGTAGCAGTTGTTTTAGGAAATGGTACTGCTTATGCTGGTTCTGGAACTACCGTTTATACTTGGTCTTTCAGTGATGGTTCTCCAAATATTAATACTTCTACAAGAGCTGCAGTTAATAAAAAATTTAACAGCCCTGGAGCCTACCGTGTAACTCTTCAAGCAACTGCCGACGGTTGTACTGATAAAGTTACTAAAACGGTTTACCAATTTGCAAAACCAAATGCGGCTTTCGTTAAAGCGCAAGGTGATTGCTTAAATGATGAGTTTACATTTACTAACCAATCTGCTATTGCACTTGGTAACTTTGGTAATAAATGGGATTTTAATGACAATGGAAACATTGCATCAGACTTAAGCCCAACTTATTCATTCCAATCTGCAGGAACTAAAAAGGTAACTTTGGTTACGGTTTCTGAATTTGGATGTTTGGATACCGCTGAATTGACTATTAATGTTAAGCAAATACCAACAACCGACTTTTCATTCCCTTTTGCTTGCGATAGAACTCCAACACCTTTTGTAAATAATACTAGATTAAATGGTGAAACTTTGCAATCATATACTTGGAACTTAGGTCAAGGTGCTCCTAATACCCAATTTGCTCCTGTTGTAAATTGGTCAGGTATTGGTCAGCGTAATGTAACCCTAACAACTAGATTGTTAAATGGTTGTAGCACTCAAGTTACCAAATCAATCAATGTAGGTGTTCAACCTTTGGCTGATTTCGAGTTTGAAACTCAATGTGAAGGAAGTGAAATTCCTTTTACTAACTTAACAACTTACCCTAAAGGTAAAATCAATTACAAATGGAATTTTGGTGACAATACAATTTCCAATAATGCAGCTCCAGTTCACACGTATACTTCTGGTCAAACATACTCTGTTAAACTAGTAGCTTCTATTGAAGATGGTTGTTCAGATTCAATTGTTAAAGTTGTAAATATTGCACAATTGCCACAAACTTGTGATTTTAATATTACTCGTAATTGGACTGCAGGTGCAAGAGCATTTAACTTCACTCCAATTGGAGGTTCAAGCAATGGACTGTCTTACAAATGGATAACAGGTGATGGAAATAGACTAAGTTCTAATGCTACTGGCGCATCATACTCTTATGCAGCTGATATACAGTACTGTGTTACCATGGTAGCCTCTACTCCTGATGGTTGCGATTGTTCTGCCACTAAGTGTATCGACATTTCTACCGATGTAAACCAAATCAGTCAGTTTAAATTTAACATGTATCCTAATCCTTCTAATGGTCAGTTTACTATTCAAACTGATGAGGCTTTGGTGAATCAAGAAGTGCAAATCTTTAACACCATTGGTGAATTAGTAGCAACAGTTCAACTAAATTCAAGTAATACAATGATCAATTTATCTCATTTAAACAGTGGTGTTTACATGGTTAAATTGTCAGCAAACAATCAAGTTATCAATCAAAAAATCAATATCATTAAATAGTCCCAATTCCCTAATCAAATATTTCGTATGAAATCAAATAATCAATTTAAATCAATTACCTACAATCTAGGATTACTAGTAATGGTAATGTTATGGGCCATTTTGCCGAATGCTTATGGTCAGTACTGTGCATCAAATGCAACTAGCACTGCAGATGAGTACATCTCTAATGTAAAATTAGTTCAAGGAAACAATGTTTTGTTGGACAATAATTCATCACAAATAGGTCAAACGGCATGCGCTCAGTATACAGATTTTACCTCTCTGCCAGCTATCCCAATGTCAGCTGGTGCCACCTATACAGTGTCAGTTCGTGTAGCATATTGTGGTGCAGGTGTATATAATAACCAAGCTTTAGTTTGGATAGATTACAATCGAAATAATGTTTTTGAAGCCTCAGAAGCTGTACGTTCTACTCCTTTTGCATTTGCTTCCGGAGTAAGAGATATTAGTTATACATTTACAGTGCCTTGTAATATCAATCCAGGTAATACAAGAATGCGTTGTGTGTTAATTGAAACTACAACCATGACTAATCCTGGAAGTGCTTGTGGAACTTATGCTTGGGGAGAAACCGAAGATTATACGGTTAATCTTCAATTACCTACTCAACTGTCTTCAAACTTCGCTTCACCAACTTCTGCTTGGGTAAAATCAGTAGTTAAATTTGTAAACTCGAACCAAACTGGTTATATCTCTCATACTTGGGATGCTAACCTAGATGGTGTTGATGCTCCAAATAGCGTTAACTTTAATTACACTTGGAACACAGGTGGAACAAAATGTGTGAAATTAAGAAGCACAAATTGCTTAGGTAGCGACAGCACAACAAAATGTTTAACAATCAATACACCTACTGTGGTGCCTGATGCTCAGTTTGTTGCCGACAGAGTAGTTGTTGAACAATATGATAAAGTAAAATTATTCGACTTGTCAGATTATGGTCCATACCAATGGAACTGGTATGTTTATGATTCGACAGACGTTAATGATGTTAAAGATGTATTGTCAGGTGATGTGGATCCTGATCCAGATAATAATGGTTCAAATGCTATTTCTCAAAATCCAGAATTTGCTTTCTACAGACCGGGTTGCTATACCGTTGTTTTAACTGCAAGAAACGATGTTGGTTTGTCAGCGCCTAATCGTAAAGTTTGTTACATAACAGTTACATTGCCAACTCAATACTTATTAGGATTTGGTTCTTATGGTCCAAATAATGACAACGTAGTGGAAAGTCCATCAGGAACCATCATTGATAATGGTGGAACAGGTTTGAACTACGGAAATAATCAAGGCTTAGGAACCCGTTCTTTCGTTCGTATAACACCATGTAATGCTAAAAAAATAACCTTAACGATGTCTCAATTGAAATTTGCAGACAAATCTGATATTTTAACTGTTTGGGACGGTAAAACCCCAGGTGGTCCCGGTTCTACTCAATTAGCTGCATGGACTAATGGTGTAACAACGCCTCGTTCTGTAACTGCAACAAGTGGAAGTATGTACATTTTATTTGTTTCAAATGGTACAGTGGTTGACTCAGGTTATATTGGAACTTATGTTTCTGAATTAGCGACAGCTAATCCTCCTACACCAACTTTTACACCTACAACAACACCTTCATACAACAATACACCTGTTAGATTTACCAATACAACTCAAGATGTTGTTGGTGTTCCAACTTGGACTTGGACTGTTGATGGTGACTTAGTAGGTATTTATGACAGACAAGATTTTAATTATAACTTTACTACAGATGGTAACTATAATGTATGTTTAGAAGTTAAATCTTGTGTAGGAAACAAAAAGTCTTGTAACACCATTTCTGTTGTTACTCCTCAAACTCAAACTTCATTAGACATAGCAGCTTCTAACAGAAGACCAAATGTAACTTCTGACGTCATTAGATTAATGCCTGTTTCTGACAATGCAAACCGTTTTGAATGGTCTATTTTCCCAACAACTTACACTTTAGTGAATGCTCCAACTAGCCCTTCAGTTTCAGGAACAGGTTTCGTGTATTACAGAAGTACTCCAGGTGATTCTATCCCAACGCCAATGGTTAGATTCAATCAACCAGGTTGCTATACAATTACACTAAAAGCATGGAACAGCAATAACAAAAATGCAACTGAAAAAACAATTGTTAAAAATAAATTCGTTTGTGCAGTTCAATATTGCACTCCAGGCTCTTTTGTTAATGCAGCTGATTTAACGATTAATAAAGTAGTTTTAGCTGATGGAAATAATGCATTAATTGATAATTACACAACCAATACAGATGCTTATCTTAATTTTACAAAAAACAATGTGGCTAGTTTAACATATGGTAAAACATACAGCATTCAGGTTGCAAGAAACACCAATGCTGACCCAGCTAACAGAAAAGGTTGGATTGACTGGAACATCGATGGTGACTTTGATGATGCAGGTGAAGAAATTTTCTTTGAATCTTCTACAAGTAATTTGTCTTACACAGCTAACTTTACGGTACCTAGTTTGAGTAACTCTTTCGAAGGAACAACCCGTTTAAGATTGGCAATTAACTTTAATAATGCTAATACCACACCTTGTGGACCAGCCACTGCAGGTCAATACCACGATTATGGTATTGTGTTGTTCAATGATAACATGAAACCAGTCATTACATTATTAGGAAAAGATACTGTAAGAATGGAAGTTAACGGTACATATACAGATGCAGGCGCAACAGGGTTTGATGCCTCTGAAGGAAATATCACTTCTAGAATTGTAACAACTAACGATTTAGATGTTACTGTAACTGGTATTTATTCATATGAATACAATTTAACTGACAATTCTGGTAATAAAGCAGAAACTAAGAGCAGAATTATAATAGTTGTGAATGATATGACTCCTCCAACAATTACCTTAAACCCTGGTAGCTCAACTTGTATTGAAGTTGACCGTAACAATATACCTTATGTTGATCCGGGAGCAACCGCATCTAATACCAATCCATTTGTTAACTTAACATCTGCTATTCGTACAAGCGGTACTGTAAATACACGTGAGGTTGGAAATTACACAATTACTTATTCAGTAAGAGATTTTGCAGGTAACTTAGCAACTATAACTAGAAATGTTTGTGTAGAAGATACAAAAGCACCACTTATTAAAGGTACAGGTGACACTTCTATTCAAATAGGAACATTATGGATCGACCAAACATTTGCTGAAGATGCTTATGACAATAATCCAGAATTAATGAAAGCTTGGTTCCCAGAAGTGGTTAATTCAAGTTTAAAAGGAACCTATACAGTAACCTACACTGCAAAAGATGCTGAAGGAAATGTATCTGCGCCAAAAGTAGTTAACTACAGAGTAGATGATTTTGTGCCTCCAACTATCAACTTAAATACATTTGATATTGTAGAACATGATGTAACTATCCCTTATGTTTCTGTTCAAGCTTCTGCAACTGATAATTACTATGGACAAGGTCAAGTGAGTATCTCAAGAATTTCTTCAAATGTAAATCCAAATGAAGTTGGAACTTACACTGAAGTGTTTAAAGCAGTAGATGGTTCAGGTAACGTAACAATTAAAACAAGAACAGTTAATGTGATTGATAGAATTGCTCCAGTTCTTTGGGGTGGTACTATCTATGGTTGTGTTGGTGAAAATATCTGGCCAATGTCAGGTTTAACTTCTACAGACAACTACTACGGTCCTCAAATTTTGTTACCAAATGTAGAAATCGTAAATCAAAATGTTAACCCAATGGAAGAAGGTATTTATTACATTACTTACAAAGTAAAAGACCCAAGTAACAATACTTCTGCGCCATTAACTAGACAAGTTGTTTACACTTACTGGCCTAGATGTATCAACAGCACAGTTGATGTAGACGTGGTAAAATCAATTGAGAACTCTATCAACTTATTCCCTAATCCAAGTAATGGAATTGTTAATATAGACTTTAACGGAAATGTTGCAAACAATCCACAAGTTAAAGTATTTAACCAATTAGGTCAATTGGTGTTTACTCAAAATAATACTACCGCAACAGCCAATCTTTCAATAGATTTATCTGGTTTTGCTAAAGGTATTTATTCAGTAAATATTATTTCTGAAGGAGTAAGTGTTACTAAAAGAGTAGTACTTCAATAAAATAAAATTTTAATCAAGCGTGCGAACTAAGCGATGTTCGTGCGCTTGGTTTTTTAATAAAATATCCATTAATAATGAAAAAGGTTTATTTTTACTTCACTTTGATGTTTTTGACCTTCAATGTGTATGGTCAAAACATTGCACCATTAGCAACTGCTACTGCTAGCACCTGTAATACTGGGGCTTGTGGTACTTTAAATGATTTGAATTTTGGAACTTGTGGTACGCAACAAATGTGGATTACAACTGGTACCCCTCCTGATCCGACACCTGGTGTGAATTGGATTCAATGGGATTGGTCAAGCCCAAGAGCCATTAATCAATTTGTGATTCATCATGCTCAAAATACAGGACGATTTTTAACAGGCGCAACAATACAATCTTGGAATGGCTCCTCTTGGGTCAATGTTGGGTCTTTTACCAACCTAACAATGCAATGTATCAACACTGTCAATATTAATGCAGTGACTACTTCTCGTATTCGTTTTACATCTTTTTTAATGCAAGGAACTGGACAATTGTCTAATCCTAATTTTAGAGAAATAGAAATATTTGGACCAAGCTTTAGAAATGATGCTGGCGTTAATTTTATTACCAATCCTGATATATGTAATTCGCCTCAACAATTAAGTGCAACTGTCTTTAATTATGGTTTAAGAAGATTAGACAGTGTTCGCTTAAATTGGTCTGTTAACGGTGTGCCTCAAACAACTCAATACCTTACAACTAGTTTGTTGACTGGACAATCTACAAGTATTACTTTAAATCCTAATTTTAATTTTGCGCCTAGCACCAATTATAATGTAGAGGCTTGGACTACAATGCCAAATGGTTTTTCTACAGATTCTGGCGCTGCAAATGACCGTTTTACAAGGTTAATAGAGTTTTTGGGTAACCCCAATGCACCTACAGTTAGTAACTCTACCCAATGTGGACAGGGTTTTTCAAGTTTAATGGCTACTCCTGATAACAATGGTGATAGTATTTTATGGTACGATCAAGCTACAGGTGGATTGCCGTTTACAATTGGAAAAAAAGCTAAAGGGCCTTTCTTAACATCTTCAAGAACTTTTTATGCCCAAAGTACTAAAATAGCATCAAGAAATAACACATTGGTTTTCAACGGAACAACTGGTGTAAACGTAACTCAGACCAATGATTATGGTGGTATGTTTACAGTCAATGTACTTAATGACTTAGTCCTCGATTCAATGATGTTAAGATTGTGGTACGCAACTCCTACAAATACTGGCTATCAATTGTATTATAAAACAGGTGCTTACACTGGCTTTCAATCCAACAACGCTGCTTGGACCAAATTAAATGAAGGTGTCGCAAGTTTTGTGAATGTAAATGGTTTGAATTATGCTAAAGTTTCGGCAAAACAAATTATGTTGCCTGCAGGTACTTATAGTTTTTATTTTACAACAGACATTACTCTTGGCGCAGGAAATGCTATATACTCAACCTTTGGTGGCGCAGGTCCTTCTAATTCTGAAATGGCTATCCAAACAGGGGGAAGTGTTATCATTGGTAAATTTGGAGCTACTCAAATTTTAGCGGCATATCAACCAGATGTTACTATGTTATACAGAAAACAATGTTATAACACTACTCGTGTGCCTTATGTTGTAACAGTAAAACCTAGGCCTATTGGTGCTGATGTTGTAAAAGGTTCTGTATTTCAAGGTTTGTTCAAAGGCGGTTTATTGTTCAATCCTGATGTAATCGAAGTTGGTAAAACAGTGATTTATGAATTAACTCCTCCAACAGGATTTACCAATGGTGGACATGGTTCAACTTGGATTATCAATTCAGTAACTGCTCGAACTAGAAGAGGTGTTTTGGTGCCTTCAACTGCTTACAGCGTTGTAGCGCCAAGTAGCTCTACAGTTGGTAGCTTAACATTTACTCCTACTTCAACGTACTTAGATAGTTTTATTACTTTCTCAATTAATTATTCTGACTTAGGTCCACATTTCTGCGATTCAACACTGAGTAGAACCATTGTGGTTGCCCCAACGCCTAAACCTAATTTTAGTGTTAATAATTCTATTTGCGTCGGTGATATTGTAATTTTTGAAAATTTAAGCACCATACACTCCGGATTTATGACCTATAAGTGGTACTTTGGTGATGGGGATACCTCTGATTTGAATACACCAAACCATACTTATACTTCATCGGGTGTTAAATCTGTTAGACTCATTGCAACTAATGATTTATGGAAAGTAACCAAAGACACCACAATTAATATTTCTGTTGGTGAATTGCCTAATATTGCTTTTACGCCAATTAATGCCTGTGAAGGTCAAGATATTAGATTCAATAATAATACAACAATTAGTTTTGGAGCTCTTAACTACACTTGGGATTTCGGAGATGGAAGTCCTCTAGTGAATACCTCTAACAATAATTCTGTTTTTAAACGTTATTCTAACTCAGGTGGATACAGGGTAACTCTTACTGCTGAATCTGCAGGTTGTATTAATAAACTAACAAAAACTGCCTACCAATTCGCTAAGCCAAATCCTAATTTTGAGTTAGTAAGTGGAAGCTGTTCTAATAAGCCATTCCAATTTGTGAATACATCAAACATAAAATTTGGTTCGTTCGGAAATAAATGGGATTTTAGTGACAATGGTAATATAGGTTCTGATTTTAATACTGAATACACTTTCCAAAATGCAGGTACTAAAATGGTTGAATTGACCAATATTTCTGAATTTGGTTGCAGAGATTCTATCACCAAACCTATTGATGTAAAACAAGCACCTGTTACCAATTTTTCATATCCATTTGCTTGTGAACGTGCCGCTACTCCATTTACTAACTTAAGTAATCTATTCAATGAAAGTCTTTTGAAATATACTTGGACTTTTGGAAATGGCACTTCTAACGTAACTAGTCCTGTTAGAACTTGGTCTTCTTTAGGACCACGTAATGTAACTCTTAAAACAGAACTAGCCAATGGATGTAGCTCAGAAATAACTAAAGTTATCTCTGTCGGTGTTCAGCCATTAGTTGATTTTGAGTTCGAAAACCAATGCCAAGGTAATGAAGCTATCTTTACAAATTTAACAAGTGCCCGTTTTGGTAATGTAACTTATAAATGGAGCTTTGGTGATGGTGGAAGTTCTACCACTTTTTCTCCAACATATACTTATACCAATGCGCAATCATTTACTGTTAAATTAGTAGCCGATGTTCAAGATGGTTGTAAAGATTCTGCAACTAAAGTTATTGATATTTCTCAAGCGCCAGTTACTTGCGACTTCAACTTTACTAGAGATTGGAACGTAGATAGAAAAAAATTCAACTTTACTCCAATTGGAGGTTCTACTTCTGGTATCAACTACACTTGGATTATGGGTGATGGAAATAGATTAAATTCTACTTCAGCAGGCACTTCTTACACCTTTAATACAGATATTCGCTACTGTGTAACCATGATTGCTTCCAATCAAGCAGGATGTGAATGTAAAACTACCAAATGTGTAGATGTTGCAACAGATTTAAATCAATTATTCGCTCAGTCTATTTCTATTTACCCTAACCCATCTAATGGTTTAGTGAATGTGAAATTTGATAATAACGTAAACCAAGTGAGTTTGAAAGTATACAACAGCCTTGGTCAAATCGTAATTAACAAAAATTATGAAGAAGTAATTGGCGATATTAATGTTGATTTGTCTCAATTCAGTAAAGGTATTTACTCATTTACTATTCAACATAATCAACAGACTACAACTAAGAATGTAATCATTCAATAATCGATTGCTATAAAATTGTAAAAAGCCATTCGCCAAAAGCGGATGGCTTTTTTTATGAACCTATTTTAAATTTGATTGTTTATCTTACAATGTCAAATTATATTGTAGTAGGTGGAAGTAAAGGAATTGGGCTCGATTTAGTCCAAAAGTTATTAAATGATCAACACCATGTTTGGGTTTTAGCCCGAACTTCTGAATCGCTTTTAGAAAGCCCAAATCTTACTTTTATTCCTACAGATGTTACCGACTTGTCATTGGATGTACAATTGCTTCCTGAACAAATAGATGGCTTTGTATACTGCCCGGGTAGTATCAACTTAAAACCATTCAACCGTTTGTCTATGGACGATTTTAATTTGGATTGGCAAATCAATGTCTTGTCTGGTATTAAACTATTACAAATGGTATTGCCAAATTTGAAAAAAAGTGAACAAGCAAGTGTGGTTTTTTATAGTACCGTTGCGGTATCTATGGGTATGCCTTTCCATGCCAGTGTTGCTGCTTCTAAAGGAGCTATTGAAGGCTTAGTAAAATCATTGTCTGCTGAGTTTGCACCTAAAATTAGAGTTAATGCCGTAGCTCCCTCACTCACCCAAACGCCCTTGTCTGATAAGCTAACCAATACTCCCGAAAAAATTGAAGCTTCAGCCAAAAGACACCCGCTTCAAAGAATTGGAACCGCAGGAGATATCGCCGAAATAACTAAGTTTTTACTATACCCAAGCTCCTCATGGATTACCGGACAAATTATACATGTTGATGGAGGAATGTCTTCAATTAAAATGTAATGCAATTTACTGAAAACGATTTTTTGACCATGGAGCAACGCTACAGAGCGAGCTTTTTTAATTCTTTGGGTGGTTTTAAAAGTTTGGTTTTAATAGGGACTACAAATTCTGAAAAACAAACCAATTTAGCGGTATTTAATTCATTAATGCACTTAGGAGCAAATCCTCCTTTGTGTTCCATTTTAGTAAGACCTGCTTCGGTAGAAAGACATACCTATGAAAATATTTTGGAAACCAAATGTTTTACAGTAAACCATGTCAATGAATCTTTTTATAAACAAGCACACCAAACATCTGCTAGATACTTAAGTCATCAATCTGAATTTAATGAAGTAGGATTAACCGAAGAATATTCATCTCTTTCAATGGCACCTTATGTAACGGAAAGTCCAATTAAGTTTGCATGCGAATTGGTTCAAGTGATAGAAATAGAGTTAAACAAATCACTGCTTGTCATTGGTAAAATTAAAGAAGTTATCATGCAAGGTGATTATGTTCTTGAGGATGGTTTTGTTGATATTGAAAAAGCGGGTTCTATGACTGTTTCTGGATTAGATTCCTATCATAAAACCAATCGATTGGCACGACTATCTTATGCCAAAACAGATTCTCCCTTAAAGGAAATTTAATTTAAAATAGGCTATTTTATATTTTTTGGAGTCTTAAAAAAGACAGAACTTCGCGACCTTAAAACAAACTGTTTATATTTAAACTTTATTCACTATCAATTCCCTTGTCCACATAGCACTTTTTGCGGTTTCTTTTATTTATGCGCTTACATTTAGTATAGTAAAAGACATTATGCCGACCTATATTCAAGGGTTTGGTTTTATTATTTTACGAGTAACAGGTGCCGCTTTGTTATTTTGGACCGCTTCTTTGGCATTCAAAAACGAAAAAGTAAATTGGAAAAAACATGGACCTCGTTTTTTGTTATGTAGTTTATTTGGTGTAGCTGCCAATATGTTGATGTTTTTTAAGGGACTAGAAATTACCACCCCAATCAACGGCGCTGTGTTAATGTTAGCAACCCCCATATTTGTGTTTTTACTCAATGTTTTTATCAATAAACAAGCAGTTGTTGTAAGTCAAGTTTTGGGAATCTTGTTGGCTTGTTTGGGTTGTTTGTGGCTCATGTCGGGGAATCAATTTAAATTTTCGTCAACTACCGTTACAGGTGATATTTTAATAGTTCTGAATGCTATTTCTTACGCTTTTTATTTGGTGTTGGCACGCGATTTATTAAAAGAATATCACATGATGACTGTATCAAAATACACCTTTAGTATTGGTTCATTAATGGTAATTCCATTCGGATGGCAAGAGTTAAGTAATGCGCATTTTTCGGAGATGAATACTGATATTGTAATGAAAATAGTGTTTGTAATAGTCTTTACAACCTTTATTACTTATTTATTAAACGCTTGGGCAATACGCAAGGCTGGTCCTACTCTGGTGGGCGCTTACATCTATTTACAACCTATTTTGGCAACCATTATCGCAATTATTTTGCAAAAAGATACCTTAACAATGCATAAAATATTGTCAACTTTGTTGATTTTTGCAGGCGTATACATTACCTCAAGTAAATTAAAATGGCACAAATCAAAAGCATGACCGGTTATGGTATTTCAGAAACTGAAAACCAAAATTGGAGAATAAAAACAGAAATAAAATCTTTAAATAATAAGTTTTTGGAACTTACAGTCAGGTTGCCAAAAAGTTTTAAAGACAAAGATATCGAAATAAGACAGTTGCTTACAGCTAAAATTGGAAGAGGTTCTGTTTCTGTTAATTTATCTGCCGAAAGAAAAGAAAGTGAAATGAATAATGATTCTATGAGTATTAACTTACCTTTAGCAAAATCATATTCAGAAAAATTAATAGCATTAGCACAGTCATTGAATTTACCAACTGATACCATTTTTAATACGGTTATCTCATTGCCCGAGGTACTTAAATACGACGAATCGGAAAAGTTTGAGGAAGATTGGAAGGTGATAAAAGAAAATATCGAAAATGCTTTTGTTCAATTTGATGAATTTAGAATTACTGAAGGTACTTTCATAAGTCAGTATCTATTAGATTGTTTGTCTGTTATTTCCTCACATTTGGAAGAAATCGCCATTCATGAAGGTCCACGAAAAGAAAGTGTTAAAGAGAAATTGTGGTTATCTCTAATAGAAAACAACGAAGAGAAAAACATAGATAAAAACAGGTATGAACAAGAGCTGATTTATTATCTAGAAAAATATGATATTGCGGAAGAAAAAAGCCGTTTAGCTCATCATTTGTCATTCTTTAAGGACAACTTGGAAAAAGAAGCTAATGGAAAAAAATTGAACTTTATAGCACAAGAAATTGGAAGAGAAATAAATACAATAGGTAGTAAAGCCAACTATTTCCCAATCCAACAATCTGTAATTTTAATGAAAGAAGAGCTCGAAAAGATTAAAGAACAATTGCTCAATGTATTGTAATTCTTAAAGAATGTCTGAGCCTACCCAAATTCAAAATTCTAATCACCAATCATTACAACCGCTTCTCATCTTTGTATGTTTAGCCGTTGGTGTGCTTTGGGGTGCTCAAATAAAAAAGGTAGAAAAAGATAAGTTTACCCAAATAATAGACATTGTAGAATCGGATTATGTCGACAGTTCGAATGGGGAGTATATCAGAGAAGCTTCTATTAAGTTTTTGCTCTCTCAACTCGACCCACACAGTACCTACATTCCCAGTCAGTTAAGTGAAATTTCGTCTCGTCAAATTAAGGGTGAATATGATGGATTGGGAATTGAGTATTTTAGAACAAATGATACATTGTTTGTTTATGACGTTTTGCAGAATAGTCCAGCGAATAAAAGCGGTATATTGCCTGGAGATAGATTGCTTAAAATCAACAACAAAGATGTTGTTAAGGAGCAAAATGATGACAGTATGAGATCTTTGTTGCAAAACAAAGAAATGATGCTTTTTGTATACCGAAAGTCCAACAAGCAGCTGTATAATATCAATGTAAAAAAAGCCCCAATTAGTATGAACAGTTCAAAATCATATTACATGATGAACGAAACATTGGGATATATTAAAATTGAAAGATTTAGCAGTCAAACCCACCAAGAGTTTATGGTGGCACTCAATGAATTAAAAGCAAAGGGTATGAAAGAGTTGCTCTTGGACTTAAGGGACAATGGGGGAGGGTTGCTATCAGAATCGGTAGCTATTGCTAATGAGTTTTTAGATAAAGACGCTTTAATTACTTTTACAGAAGGACATAAAAGGTTGAAAAAAGAATATTTTGCCAATGGAAAAGGAGGGTTTATTTCAGGAAAATTAATTTTATTAATCAATCAAAATACAGCTTCGGCAAGTGAAATTCTGGCAGGGGCGTTACAAGACAATGACAGAGCAGTTCTGATTGGCAGTCGTTCTTTTGGTAAAGGATTGGTGCAGGAGCCTTTCAGATTGTCAGATGGTTCTCTTATTCGCCTAACAACAGCGCGCTATTACACCCCAAGCGGAAGAAGTATTCAAAGAGACTACGACCAATCGCCCGAGTTATACCGATTGCAAATTTTTAATAGAGATATTTTGGCAGATACGCTAAATCCTATTTTGGATTCAAGCTCTCTTAAGGAGTTTTTCTCTAAAAATGGTCGATTGCTTACTCCAGGTGGAGGACTTAGGCCCGATTTGGTTTACACATCAACCCAAGGTGATAGTATTTATACAAATGGATTTGTACAGAATTTAGAATACACAAAAGTGCTTAAAGTGTTTGTGTTAGATCACATGCAATCAGAGCTCAATAAAATTAAAAAACAATACAATTCGCCCCAAGCGTTTTTTAATAAATACCAATTACCAAACAAATACATCAATCAAGTGTTGAAACAAGTAAAGAAAAACAAACATTTCATTAATTATCAAACGGGTATCAAAAACGAACAAATTATAAAAGAGGCTATACTTCTAGAAATTACCTTCAGAATTTTTGGAGAGACAGGCAGAAATATATTGGCAAACAAACAAGAAGGTGTTTACTCGAAAACTTTAGAGGTTTTAAAGAAATATAACACTTTGTTGAATATTAAGCCTAAAAATACTCGTAGATTTGATTATTAATTCATGTTTAAATCTGTAATAAGTTTAATACCAATGGGCCTAAGAATATTTTTTTCAATCGTTTTCATAATCATCTTTGATTTATACGCTTATCAAGCCATCAAGGTTTTAACCGAATCTTTAAGTAGTGGTTTAAGAAAGTGGATTCGAAGTATATTTTGGATTGTAAGTATAAGTTTTTACATACTTGGTCTGTTAGCCATGGGCGGTTTTTTTGTGCATCTAAGCCGCACTTTTTTTGTAGTAACTACAGGCTTGTTTTTTGGTATGTTTATGGCCAAAATTTTAATGATTTTTCCTTTGTTAATCGAGGATTTGTATCGCTTGGGACATAAAATAGTGAGCTTTTTTAAAACAAAAAAAGAGCAATTAGAAGAGGTAAGTGAAGGGGAAGTTGTAAAAGCTAAGTTTTTAGTCACCCGTAAAAAATTTATTTCTCAAATAAGTGCAGGCATAGGCGCATTAACCTTTAGTAGCTTATCTTATGGTATTATAAAAGGAGCACATGATTATAAATTGCACCAAGTTAGTGTTTCATTGCCAGGATTGCCGGATGGGCTGAAAGGATTAAAAATTGGACACATTAGCGATATTCACGTGGGGAGTTTTTGGGATAAAAGTGCTGTTAAAAAAGGAATTGAACTGTTGATTAGTCAAAAAGCGGATGTTATTTTTTTTACAGGCGATTTGGTCAACAGTTTAACTGAAGAAATGTCGGATGATTACCTAGAATTGTTCAAGCAAATTTCAGCACCACTTGGTGTTTACAGCATTTTAGGTAACCACGATTATGGCGACTATCACCAATGGCCCGATAGAAATAATGAAAAAGCAATGGCAGGTAAATTAATTGACAAATCTCACATGTCGCCATTGCAAATCGATAATTTAGAGCGTTTGAAAAAAGTTCATCAAAAGTTGGGTTGGCGATTACTCTTAAATGAGAACGAAATATTGGAAATAAAAGGAGAGAAATTGGCAGTTATTGGCGTAGAAAACTATGGAGTTAAAGGTCGTTTTCCCAAATATGGTAATTTATCAGAGGCCTACAAAGGAACTGAGGAAGTGCCAGTGAAATTATTGTTATCGCACGACCCAAGCCATTGGGATGCGCAAGTAATAGAAAAGTTTAAAGATATTCAGTTGACCTTTTCAGGACATACTCACGGTGCGCAATTTGGATTAGAAACCGCTAATTTTCAATGGAGTCCTGTTAAATACATGTACAAACAATGGGCAGGATTATACCAAACTGGAGAGCAATTTCTGTATGTAAACAGAGGGTTTGGCTACCTTGGATATCCAGGTAGAATAGGTATTAGACCTGAAGTGGGATTGATAAAACTAGCCTAATTGTTACAGTCTTATTATCGAAACAAAGAGTAAGTCTTTGATTAATATTTTTTTATTACATTTGAAACATCAATTGCTTATAAAGATTTGAAACTTAATGCACTCATAAAAAAATCAAAAAATCAACTTATCAAAAGACAAGTCATGCCTTTTGATAAAGTGAAAAAAATATTGATTATGTGGGATTCCAATCAGTCAAAAACGGATACCGATGAGTTGAAAACATTTGGACATGAATTGACTAAGGCAAACAAAGAAGTTACTTTTTTGGTGTTTTATCCCCTTTCAAAACTAAAGCCTGATATGCTTTCAAATGACATGTATCAATTAATCTGTAAAGGAGATTTCAATCTATTTGGTGCTCCCAAAACCAAGGCACTGAAAGAGGTTTTAAATGTCAAGTACGATTTATTAATTAATGCCTGTTTAACACCTAATCAGCACTTAGATACCATAGCAGTATATTCGTCAGCCTCGTTCAGAATTGGACCATACACAAGCAACGACAATACCAATTTGTATGAAATTTCCATAAAGCCGAATGGGGCAGATTTATGCGAAAATTATTTGATAGAAATAGGGAATTGCCTCAATAAAATTATTTAAAAAAACATGTCACATCTTATATCACAACAACTTAAAGGAACAGGGGTCGCATTAGTAACGCCTTTTTTAAAAAATAAAGAAATTGATTTTGAGGGATTAACTAAATTGGTAAATTATCAAATTGATAATGGTACTAATTATTTAGTTATTTTGGGCACTACAGGCGAAAGTCCAACCATTAACTCAAATGAAAAACAAGCAATAGTTGACCATGTTAAACAAGTAAACAATGGCCGATTACCTTTGGTTTTGGGATTAGGTGGTAACGATACCGTAGCTCTTTCGGAGTCGTTTAAAAAACAAAATTTTGAGGGAATTTCTGCGGTATTAAGTGTAAGTCCTTACTACAATAAACCCAATCAAAATGGTATCTACAACCATTACAAGCACATTGCCGATTTATCGCCATTGCCTGTTATTTTGTACAACGTGCCCGGTAGAACGGGAAGTAATATTTCTACAGAAACTACTTTAAAATTAGCAGAACATTCCAATATTTTAGGAACCAAAGAAGCGAGTGGAAATTTTTCTCAGTGCATGGAAATTATCCAACATAAACCAGCCGATTTTTCTGTAATTAGTGGTGATGATGCCTTTACTTTACCATTTATAGCCATGGGAATGGACGGGGTAATTAGTGTTATTGCCAATGCGTTTCCAAAAAAATTCAGTGAAATGGTTAAGCTATCTCTTGCAGGTAATACACAAGCTGCATTACCGCTTCATTATGAACTTTTAGATGCTATGAATATAATTTTTGCCGATGGAAGTCCAGGAGGGATAAAAGTGATTTTAGAAGCCTTAAATATATGTGGCATTGATGTAAGAATGCCACTCAGCGATGTCAGTGATTCTGTTAGAGAAAAACTTTTAAAAACTATAAAATAGAAAATTAATAATATGTCTTTTACACCATCCAAACCAATAAAAAGGGTTACGGTACACACTTTGGAAGAATTAAAACAAAGGGGTGAAAAAATAAGTATGTTAACGGCTTATGACTACTCTTTGGCAAAAATAGTGGACGATGCCAATATTGATGTCATATTGGTTGGTGACAGTGCTAGTAACGTAATGGCTGGTCACGAAACAACATTGCCTATTACGCTCGACCAAATGATATACCACGCATCCTCTGTAATTCGTGCAGTAAAACGCGCTTTGGTTGTAGTGGATTTGCCTTTCGGTTCCTACCAAGGAAACAGTAAAGAAGCCCTTTTAAGTAGTATTCGTATTATGAAAGAAAGTGGTGCTCATGCTATTAAACTAGAAGGTGGTGAAGAGGTTATAGAGTCGGTTAAAAGGATTATAAGCGCAGGTGTTCCAGTAATGGGTCACTTGGGGTTAACGCCTCAAAGTATTTATAAGTTTGGAACTTATTCTGTTAGGGCGGTTGAAAAAGAAGAGGCCGATAAGCTCATTCGCGATGCACAATTGCTTCAAGATGCAGGTTGCTTTGCTATCGTTTTGGAGAAAATTCCTGCTGAATTGGCTCAACAAGTCACAAAGATGTTGAAAATTCCTGTAATAGGAATAGGTGCAGGTGCTAATGTAGATGGACAAGTTTTGGTGCTGCACGATATGTTGGGAATAAACAAAGATTTTACTCCTAGATTTATGCGCCGTTATCTCAATTTATACGACCAAATAAAAAGTGGTGTTGAACATTATATCTCGGATGTAAAAGCAAAAGATTTTCCAAATTCAAACGAACAATACTAGTCCTTGCAAAGGTTCGAAATTAATACCAGTCAGAATGTAAAAATTGAGTATCAACTCGCCTCAGTTTTCTTAAGAATTCTTGCTTTTTTTATTGACTTCATCGTTATGGCATTAGGATTTATTATTTTAATGCTGATTATTAATAATGTCTTCGAAATTGACTCGGACTTGTTAATGAATCTTTTTGCTTTTGTTTGGTTAGGTTTTTTTACACTTGCCTCCGAAATGATTGGTCAAGGTCAAAGTATTGGTAAAAAGGCGGTAGGGTTAAAAATTGTAAAAATTAATGGAGATAAACTCACCTTTTACGATTATTTCAGCCGTTGGTCAATGCGCTTAATGGACATCTATTTTTCTGTTGGTGCTATTGCCGTGTTGTTGATTGGTAGCAATAATAAAGCCCAACGAATAGGAGATATTTTGGCAGGTACTACTGTTATCAAAATCAAAGGAGATTACAATTTTTCTCTTTCTGAAATTTTGAAATTAAACCAAAAAAGAAAAGAAACTTATGAATTTCAATTCCCGCTTGCTTATCGCTTGTCGGACAATGATGTTATTGTTCTAAAATCTCTCTTGTATCGATTGGATGTATACAACAATAATGAACACCATATAGCTCTGGATTTGGCTGTAGAAAGGCTTAGGGAGCTTTTAGAATTGACAGAGGTTCCAAAAAATAAGAAAGTGTTTATTAGTAAGGTTATTTCAGAATATGTGGTGCTTACAAGATAGGTTTATTTGTAAAAATGGTATTTATTTTATAACTTTGTAAAATTAGTAAGTAAAATGAGGTTTAAGTTTTTTTGGTTTTTTTGCTGTTTTGTTGTGCTTAGTGCATTAACAAGTGACAATAATAAAACAGTGTTTAAACACCATTTAAACAGTGATTCAATCTTATTTTGCGCTCCCTATCATCATTTTAATTCCCAATCTGAACAATTTAAAAAATACTCTGACAGTTTATACAACGTTTGTTTTGATTCATCGACTTTGTTGAAACGCAAAGTTTTTGATTTGGCTTTGAAAGGGTATTTTAAGTTGGCTCAAAAAGGGTTCATTAAAAACGACCGCTTTTTAAGTATTATAGATTACTCATTGTCGGCGAATGATAAACGACTTTGGGTGATAGACTTAATGACCCAAAAAGTGGTTTTTAATGAATGGGTAGCCCATGGAAAAAACTCAGGGGAATTGTATGCCAAAAAATTCTCTAATACCAAAGAATCTTTTCAATCAAGTATTGGTTTTTATTTAACAGGCGAGCTTTATCAAGGAACTCACAATTGGTCGCTTAAGTTAATAGGGTTAGAAAAATCAATCAATCATTTGGCACTTGAAAGAGGCATAGTAATACATGGTGCAAATTATGTAAGTGAGCGTTTTATTAAAGAAAATCAACGCTTAGGAAGAAGTTTGGGTTGCCCCGCTGTTCACGAGAATATCGTTTTGCCACTTATCCAAACCATTAAAGAGGGCGCTTGTCTTTTTGCCTATTATCCTCAAGCAAAATATTTTAAATACTCCACTGTATTAAAAGGAAACTAAGGGGCAATAACACTTATTTTCTCGCAATAAATATCACCATTGGAAAGTTCAATTTTAAGGGTGTAAATTCCACTATTTAAATTGCTTATTTCTACAGATTTATTATCATCGATTTGGTACTCATTTGTTTTGCCGTCAATACTGATGCTACTTATTTTTGTTATTTTAAATGAACTTTCAAGTTTTATGTTTCCTGAACTTGGTTGAGGGTATATAAGGAAAGGTTTAATAGAATTATTTTTTAATGATAAACCAAAGCCTCCATTGTTTTCTGTTCTCAATATAGTGCCGCCGTAACTCACCGCTAATCCAATTTTGTTATAAAAACTTAAGCCATTGATATCAGATGCTATTCCAGTAAGCTGTTGACCTCTGTTATTTTGTATGTTATATGATTTTGAAATGATTCCATTTGAACCGCCTAAAAAGCCTGTGTCTTTGTTTTTAAACCAAGCACTGTAAATAGATTTCATTTCAGAAATATTAATTTTTTGCCATGTTTTGCCAGAATCATTGCTGTAGAGGAGTCTATTGAAATGTTTACCAACTTGACTGGTATCGGGCATGCCTCCCACTATAATAATATCGGCATCACTAATACATCTTACCTCATTTAAATGGATGGTTTCATTGAGGTTAATTTTTTCCCATTTTTTTTGTGAAATGTGTTTTTTGAGCAATGTGCCTTTTTCGCCAACCGCATAGCAAGTGCCATTGGGTGTTATTCCCACACCTTTTAAAGTGATATTGGCATTGTAAGTCGTGTCCACTGTCCAAGACTCTCCCATATCGGTAGTGCTTGCAATCAATAAATTGGCCCCTACTAACAAACCGTTGTTATTGTTGAAATGCAATCCGTAGGCATAAGCTGCAGTTCTTACAAATTTGGATGTCCAAGTTTTACCGCCATTCGAGGTTTTAAACAGCCTTGCATTTTCGCCTGTAACAAAACCAGTTAAAGTATCTATAAAATATAAAGCCCTTAAGTGAGTAGGGATAGAAATAAACTGATTTTTCCATGATTTGCCGGCATCTGTAGATTTTAAAATGGTATTGGTTTGTCCCACAGCAAAGGCATAACCATCTATCAATTGAACATCGTATAAATCTTGAATGTTATTGGTGTATATTTTATTCCATTGAGCGTTGGTAATCAGAGGATAAAAAAACGTTATTGAAAAAATAACATAAATTGTATAGACTTTGTTAAACATCACTACAAATTTACACTAAATTTGTGTCGTGCAAAAATCTGCAAGTAACGATTATTATATCAATGAAAATGGGATGCTGGTATTTACCGAAGCCTACCATTTAAAAAGAGGTTATTGCTGTGGATGTGCCTGTAAACATTGTCCGTATGAACATGTCAATGTAAAAATAAAACCAAATGCGATAAAAGATGGAAGAGCTAAGTGAGTTAGGTGAAAAAATAATAAGGTTGCTGATTTTTGAAGAATCATTTGTGCATTTGGTTGAAGAATTAAGAGATACAAGTAAACACCATGTGGCAGATGAGTTGAAATATTTGATAGTAAAAGATTTTATTAAACCCTGTATGAATGTTGAAACAGGTCAATTGTCAAGTGTTTTGTTTGACAGTGATAAACTCGATGAATACACTTTTAGGCTTACCACTAAGGGACTTAATTACCTTGAAAAGCACTTAAAAAATCACATTTAATTTTTATTTAATCAATAAAGTTTTGTAATAATATTGTTATGTTTGCTCACGTATAATAAAACACAACTAAATTGAAATTCGGAGCTATAGATATTGGGTCAAACGGAATAAGACTGTTAATTGCTCGTCCTTTACAATTGGATGTATTAAAGCCCGAATGGAAAAAAGTAGAGTTTACCAGGTTGCCTATTCGCCTAGGCGATGATGTGTTTGGTACCAAAGAAATTAGTAAAAAGAAAACTGATTTATTAGTCAAAGCCATTAAAGCATTTAGTTTGCTCATTGATATTTACAATGTGGACTTTTACAGGGCTTGTGCAACTAGCGCAATGCGTGATGCCAAAAATTCAGATAAAATTCTTAAACTGATAAAAAAAGAAACCAATATAGACATTGATGTTATTACAGGTTCGGCAGAAAGTAAGTTAATCATGAATGCTTTTTTGCATTTGTTGGATCCCAAAGAAACTTTTTTACACGTTGATGTAGGTGGAGGAAGTACAGAATTAACGCTCATTCAAAACAACAAACCATTGGTTTCCAAAAGTTTTAATATAGGAACAGTTAGAGCAAAGGAAAATAAAATTAAGCCTGAGGAGGTTCAAAAACTTCATGCTTGGGTGAAAGAAAATATTGCATGGTTGCCCAATATTAAGGGAGTGGGGACAGGCGGTAATATTCATAAATTCGGCGTTTTGGCAAATATTGGTCAAGGTCAATATTTAAGAGTAGATAAGCTACAACAATTGAACGAAGATATCGAAAAAATGAGTCACAACGACCGCGTGTATCATTTAAAATTGAATCCCGACAGAGCTGAGGTGATAGACTATGCCGGCAGAATCTATTTGGATATTTTTAATAAAACAGCAGTTAAGGAAATTTTAACCCCATACCAAGGATTGAAAGATGGTATTATCCAAGACCTATGGGAAAGGTATTATACCAAGCAAAAAGATTAGGTCAATAGTTTTACTAATGTTTTGCTTTTTTAAATAGGTAGTTTGCTACCAAAATCGAAAATGAAAAATGAAAAAATCAAAAATTCTTATTACCTTTGCAGCCCTTAAAAATAGCCAATTTATCAAATGACAACTAACAGAACTTTTACAATGATTAAGCCTGATGCTGTGAACAACGGACATACAGGAAATGTAATTAACGACATACTTGCAGGTGGTTTCAAAATCGTTGCAATGAAATACCTTCAACTTACAAAAGAACAAGCTGAAAACTTTTACGGAATTCACAGAGAAAGACCTTTCTTTAACGACTTAGTTGCATTTATGATT
This sequence comes from Bacteroidia bacterium, assembly GCA_044373665.1. GTDB lineage: Bacteria > Bacteroidota > Bacteroidia > NS11-12g > UBA955 > JABMMZ01. The sequence continues at coordinate 2,867 of JBIPNH010000004.1, read as the reverse complement.
AGCGGTCCTATCGTTGCAGCTATTCTTGAAAAAGAAAATGCAGTTGAAGATTTCAGAACATTAATTGGTGCTACCAATCCTGAAAATGCAGCGGAAGGAACTATCAGAAGAAAATATGCAAAAAGTATCGATGCTAACGCTATACACGGTAGTGATAGTAACGAAAATGCAGCAGGTGAGTCAAATTTCTTTTTCTCAAGCTTCGAGCGTTTTTAATCTAAACAAAATATTTTTATACATTAAAGTCAGCTTTTTAGCTGACTTTTTTTATAATAAAACCGCTTCAATTCTAAAATAAATAGTATTTTTGTTTAAGTAAGCCATGAGAATAGGATTATACGCCAAAGTAATAAATAAAGCGAATCAAAAAAAGCTAGTAGAAGAAATGATTCATTTCTTGAATGCCGAAGGTGTTGAGGTGCTTTTACATCAAAATATGGCTGAATTATTCAGTTCTCAATTTAAATGTCAAGTTTTTAATACTTTAACAAAAGACCGTCTTAATATCGATTATCTCGTTTCTATTGGTGGTGACGGCACTATTTTAGATACCATTGAAATTGTAGGAAATACTCAGATTCCAGTCATTGGGGTCAATACCGGTCGATTGGGTTTTTTGGCCAATGTTTCTACCGATAGTTTCAAAAAAGCATTTAAGGATTTAGTGAAAGGGAATTATACCTTAGATAAACGTTCGCTTATTCAATTGGAAACCAATATGGATATGTTTGGTTTTAACTATGCTTTAAATGATTTTGTGATTCATAAAAAAGAAAGCAGTAGCATGATAACAGTACATGCTTTTTTAAATGGAGAACCGCTCAATTCTTATTGGGCCGATGGTTTAATTATTGCCACTCCAACCGGTTCTTCGGGATATTCATTAAGCTGCGGTGGTCCTATCGTTTACCCCAAAGCCTCTAGTTTTGTTGTTACGCCAATTGCCCCGCACAATTTAAATGTTCGCCCCATAGTAATCCCCGACGACCAAGTCCTTAGTTTTGAAATTGAAGGAAGAAGCCACACGTTTCTTGCCACACTGGACAGTCGCTCTGTAACCATTACCAAAACCGCTCAAATTGCAGTTCGAAAAGCCGATTTTTACTTTAATTTAGTCAGATTCGAAGGCGATACCTTCCTCAAAACTTTAAGAGAAAAAATGCTTTGGGGAATGGACAGTAGAAACTAAAAGAGGGATTCTTCTTTTATTTTGTTCCCTCTTCTAAAAATGGGTTTTAAAATCCCATCCCTTTAAGGTATTTTTGCAACATGTTCAGAACCCATCATTGCGGACAACTCAGAATTACTGATGTAAACAAAACAGTCACCTTATCTGGTTGGGTGGCAAAAAGAAGAGATTTCGGTGGTTTAACTTTTGTGGACCTCAGAGATAGATATGGTATTACTCAGTTAAGTTTTAATGAAGAGGTTAATGCAAATTTAATTCAACAAGCCCGTCAATTGGGGAGAGAATTCGTTATAAAAATTGAAGGTATTGTAACCGAAAGAAGCAATAAAAACAACAAAATTCCAACTGGAGATGTCGAAATTGTGGTTCACTCCTTACAAGTGTTAAATGTGTCGTTAACCCCTCCCTTTACTATCGAAGAAAATACCGATGGTGGTGATGACATCAGAATGCAATACCGCTACCTCGATTTAAGAAGAGAACCGGTTAGAAATAACTTGATTTTAAGACATCAAGTTGCCAAACATGTTAGACAATATCTTGACCAACTCGATTTTATCGAAGTGGAAACCCCCGTATTAATTAAATCTACACCCGAAGGTGCCCGCGATTTTGTGGTACCTAGCAGAATGAACCCCGGTCAGTTTTATGCACTTCCGCAAAGTCCTCAAACTTTTAAGCAATTATTAATGGTTAGTGGTTTTGATAAGTATTACCAAATAGTAAAATGTTTTAGAGATGAAGATTTAAGAGCCGACAGACAACCTGAATTTACGCAAATAGACTGTGAACTTAGTTTTGTTGAACAAGAAGATATTCTCCGAATTTTCGAAGGTTTGGTTCAACACTTATTTATACAAGTAAAAGGAATAGAAATTGGTCAACTGCCACGTATGACTTACGATGAGGCAATGACATGGTATGGCAATGACAAGCCTGATATTCGTTTTGAGATGAAATTTAATTATCTCACCGAATTAACGAAAGGGAAAAATTTCCCCATTTTTGATGCCGCTGAAACAGTTCTTGGAATTTGTGCCACAGGTTGTGCAACCTATACCCGTAAGCAATTAGATGAATTAACCGAATGGGTAAAACGCCCTCAAATTGGTGCAAAAGGTTTGGTTTATGTGTTCTGTCAAGCAGATGGAACATTCAAATCATCGGTTGACAAGTTTTATACCCAAGAAGACCTTGCTGAATGGGCCAAAGTATGCAATGCTCAAGCAGGTGATTTGTTGCTTCTTCTAAGTGGTGACACCAAAAAAGTTCAAAAACAAATGAGTGAACTCCGTTTGGAAATGGGCGAAAGATTGGGTTATCGCGACAAATCAGTATTTAAAGCTTTATGGGTGTTAGATTTCCCTTTGTTAGAAAAAGACGAAGAATCAGGAAGATGGCACGCTATGCACCATCCATTTACAAGTCCTAAACCAAGTGATATTCCATTGTTGGATACCAATCCAGGTGATATTAAAGCCAATGCCTACGATTTGGTTATTAATGGGGTTGAAATAGGGGGTGGTTCTATCCGTATTTTCGACAAACAATTGCAAGCTAAAATGTTCAAAACATTAGGATTTACAGATGAAGAAGCCCGTTACCAATTCGGCTTTTTAATGAATGCTTTTGAATATGGTGCGCCTCCTCATGGTGGTATTGCCCTAGGTTTTGACAG
>JBIPNH010000147.1:0-5074 GCA_044373665.1 Bacteroidia bacterium | reverse complement strand
CTGTTAGTATAATTAAAATCAAATGTTTTCTTGATACTAGAATTTGAAAGATTGTATTCAAATAGTTGTCCCAAATCAAAATCACCACCCAAATTGGAAGTACTGTATATTTTGTTGTTTTGTCCAAGAGTAAGTCTTGAACTTGAACTAGGATAAATCAAAGTATCAAAATGATGTATCGTTGACAAAGAATCATTAACCAAATGGTAGGTGTAAAGTGTTCCTTTGTTAAAATTTCCACCTTCTATGGTTAAGCCTAACAAAGTGTTGTTGTTAATTTCGATTAAACTTCCTGAAGGGTGATATCCAATAGTATTACTATTAAAGTCTATGAGTTTAGTTACATTTTGGTTTTGAACATCAACTTCAAACAACACTCCAAATCCATCTTTTCCTCCTTGTGTTGTAATTCCGTAAAGGTTACCATTATTAGCTTGATACAGTTCACTATTTGGTTCAAATCCCCAAAGAGTATCATCAAAATCAATGATTTTGGTAAATTGTGAATTGGAAGGATTAAATTTAAAAAGAGTTCCAAAATCGTTGTTACCTCCAAAAGAGGTCATGCCATATAAGTTATTGTCTTGAGCTAAAGTAAGTCCTGCAATTGGTTCAGCCCCAAAAGTGGAGTAATTAAAATCAGCTTTTTTTGTAGTTTGTAATGTTTGAGGATTGTATTCATAAATGGTTCCATCACTATTGTTGCCACCAAAGCGAGTTACTCCCCACATCCGATTTTGAAAATAGCAAAGTTGACCAATTGGTTGGTATCCTAGTGAAGATGAGAATTCAGTTCTTTTGTAATAAAGATTGTTTTTGAGGTCATATTCAAATAAAGTGCCCATGCTTGTAGTGCCATTAATTTGATTTGTGCCACCAAATTTAGTCGTGCCAAAAAGAGTATAAGCATAGGGATTAACAACAGCACTTTGTGGAGAATAACCATTGTCAGATTGATTTAAATGTTTTTTTACGGTAAAGGTGTTGTTGTTGATGGAATACTCAAATAAAACCCCAGAATTATTTAATCCACCTCGATTAGTGAGTCCGACTATTTTTTGATTAGGCATTAAAGTAACACTTCCGAAGGGATTTCTGCCATTGCTGCCATTAAAATTAACTCGAACATTTAAACTTGAGTTATTGGTGTTGTATTCAAATAAAGTACCTTGTGAATTACTTCCACCTTGTGAAGTCAGTCCATAAAGAATGCCATTGCCTGTATGGACCAATTTGCCATAAGGATTTCGTCCATAGTTAGAACCATCAAAATCTATCTTCTTAACAAAAGAATCATTCTGAATGTCAAATTCAAAAAGGGTTCCCAAATTATTAGTTCCACCCAAAAACGTCATGCCATACAAAAGACCATTGGGTGCTAACTCCAATTCACCATAAGGATTGCTTCCTGAATTAGTGCCGTTGAAATTGAATTTAACCTGAAATGAGTCAATATTGGGAGTATATTCAAAAATAATTCCGAAGTTATTCATACCTCCTTGGAACGTCATCCCATATAATTTGTTATTTACTAAATATAAACTTCCAAAAGGATTTCTTCCAGAGTTTGTTCCATCCAATTCAACTTTAGCATTCAAACTGTCTGTAGAAAAATCATACTCAAACAAAACACCGGCATTAAATGTGCCGCCTTGATAGCTTAATCCATACAATTTGTTGTTCAGTAAAGTGACACTTCCAAAAGGATTTCTTCCATTAGTCGTTCCATTAAAATGTGCTAATATTTGATAAGATTGATTGCTGATGGTGTATTCAAAGATTACACCATGGTTAAAATTACCTCCTGCACTAGTTAAACCATATAATTTTCCATTGTAAAAAAATAAACTACCTGTGGGTGTTATGCCATCTTCATCTGAAAAGTCAAACCTTTTGATATAAGTATTAAGACTGTCGTTGTATTCAAATAAAACACCGTTATTGTATTTTCCACCTGAAGTGCTTACTCCATATAATGTATGATTGCCTACATAAGTCAATTGAGTATAACGGGGATTAGCACCTGAAATGCCATCAAACAAATGAATATTGTTTAAGTTGTTGCCATTATTATCTGTTTTAAAGAGAGTTCCAAACTCATTTCCTCCGTTTGATGTTACCCCTATAAGTCCAGGTTGTGCAGATAAACTGACAACAATCAAAAAGAAAATGAATGTAAGTATGGTTTTTTTTAATATCATTGTATTAAATTAAATGTTTTTATGGATTTCAATTTGCTAAAATAATACAAGAATTTATTTTTTTCAATTTTTTTATCAATGTAATGTTTGTTACACAAATTTGATTTTATTGAACTTAGTTTTGCTCATTATGGAAATTATAGGATATATAGCATCAATCTTAATTGGCGTCTCTTTAGGATTAATTGGAGGAGGGGGAAGTATATTAACTGTCCCGGTTTTGGTTTATTTATTTGGGGTTAACCCAGTAGTAGCCACAGGTTATTCATTGTTTATTGTAGGCATAACCAGTTCTGTAGGAACTTATTCTTATTTTAAAAAGGGATTAGTAAATATTAAAACTGCCATTGTATTTGGAATTCCCTCAATAATAGCAGTGTTCTTAACGAGGGCCTACATAGTACCTGCTATACCATCCGAGGTATTTACTGTTGGAAGTTTAGTGGTAACCAAAAGTATTTTGATGATGATCATATTTGCGGTTTTAATGATAGCGGCTTCTTACAGTATGATTAAAAAAGACAAAGCAAAAAAAGAGGAAGAAGTAGGTCAACAAACTTTTAATTACCCTGTCATTTTAATTGAGGGTATGGTTGTTGGTATTTTAACTGGTTTAGTAGGTGCAGGTGGTGGTTTTTTAATTATTCCTGCTTTAGTTGTGTTAAGTAAATTACCAATGAAAGAAGCTGTAGGAACATCGTTAGTGATTATTGCAGCAAAATCTTTAATTGGATTTTTGGGAGAAGGTGCCGAAGTACAAGTTGATTGGACATTCTTAATGACAATCTCTGCATTTGCAATTGTAGGCATCTTTGTAGGTACTTATTTGTCCAAGAAAATTGAAGGTGCCAAGTTAAAACCGGCTTTTGGTTGGTTTGTGTTAGTGATGGGGATTTACATTATCGTAAAAGAACTATTTATAAAATAAAAATATCATGAACAAGAAATTTCAAATCGTTATTATTGGTGCAGGGAACGCCGGTATTTCAGTAGCTGCCCAGTTGCTTAGGAAAAACAGTGCTTTAAACATTGCTTTGATTGATCCTTCGGAATACCATTATTATCAGCCTGCCTATACTTTAGTTGCAGCAGGTGTATTTGACATCAATAAAACAAAGAAATTTCAAAAAGATTATATTCCTCAAAACACTACTTGGATAAAAGATACTGTTACAGAATTTAAACCTGACACTAACAGTATCGTGTGCAGTAATGGGGATGAAATTAATTATGATATAATGATTGTTGCCCCCGGAATTCAATTGGATTGGTCGAAAATAAAAGGTTCAAAAGAAGCCATTTTTAACAATCCGAAAGTTACATCAAATTATTTATTTGAATTGCCAACCAAAACATGGCAAATGATTCAAGATTTTAAAGGGGGTGTTGCAGTGTTTACCAATCCAAATACGCCCATAAAATGTGGAGGAGCCCCTCACAAAATCATGTATTTGGCAGTTGATTATTGGAGAAAAAAAGGAATATTAGACAAATGTCAAGTTCACTATATAAGTGGTGCAGGAGTATTGTTTGGTATAAAAGAATATTTAGGTGCACTAGAGGAAACCGTTGCAGAAGGAAATATACACACCCATTTTGGTTCCAATGTGGTTGAAATTAATTCAAGCAACAATACAGTCGTTTATGAAACTAAAGCTGATAAAGAAGTTTTAGATAATGAAGTTAAACAATTTGGTGGTGCTTGTTATGGAATAACAGAACAGGCTGACGAGCAAATAAAAAAAGTAGAAATAGCTTTTGATTTTTGCCATGTTGTTCCTCCACAATCGGCTCCCGATTTTGTAAAAAACAGTGCATTAGCCGACCCTAAGAATCCACACGGCTATGTTGAAGTGGATATGTACACATTGCAACACAGCAGATATAGCAATGTATTTTCTTTAGGTGATGTAATAAATGCCCCTTGCAGTAAAACGGGTGCAGCTATTAGAAAACAAGCGCCTGTAGTGGTTGATAATATCTTGAGTTATATGAAGAATGAAGCATTAGTAGCTAAGTATTCAGGTTACAGTGCTTGTCCTATACCTACCAAATTTGGCAGACTTTTATTAGCCGAATTTGATTATACCAACAAACCTGCAATGTCATTTCCTATTAACCAAACCAAACCTTGGTGGGTAATGTGGATATTGAAATTAAAGATATTGCCATGGCTTTATTGGAACAGAATTTTAAAAGGAACCGCTTAGTGTAACAAAAGTGACTAAACAAAAGTGACGAACATCATATTTTTGCATTAATAAATATAAGAAATGAATATTATAGAATTTATCACACAACCTTGGCCATGGTATGTAGCAGGCCCATTGATTGGATTAACAGTGCCAACATTATTGATTTTAGGGAACAAAACCTTTGGAATTAGTTCTTCAATGCGACACGTTTGTGCCGCTTGTATACCAGCTAAAATCCCATTCTTTCAGTATGATTGGAAAAAAGAAATTTGGAATTTGGTATTTGTTTTAGGGATTTTCTTTGGGGCAGTTATTGCAACTCAGTTATTTTCCAATCCAGAAGACATTATCGTGAGTGAAAAATTAGTCAATGACATTAAACAATATGGCATTACAGATTACAGTCATTTGATTCCTGTGGATATTATTAATTGGGAATCATTAATAACTTTAAGAGGGTTTATAATGATTGTAATTGGCGGATTTATGGTTGGTTTTGGAACCCGATATGGTGGTGGATGCACAAGTGGACATGCTATTATGGGACTTTCTAGTTTGCAATGGCCTTCATTAGTTGCAACATGTTGCTTTATGATAGGCGGTATTGTTATGGCCAATTTTATTTTACCTTTTATTTTATCAATACAATTTTAAACAAGAAAAATTATGCAAGAAAAA
>JBIPNH010000040.1:0-17912 GCA_044373665.1 Bacteroidia bacterium | reverse complement strand
AGAAAAAAGACTTGAAACATCAATGCAAGATTTATTAATTTCGGGCACTTCAATAATTAACAAGGCTGTAAAGGACCATTCAAAAAAAATTGCCACTTATAGAATGCTATCAAACGAAACTTTTAACTACGACGATATCCTTAAAGGATCATTTAACAAATGTATTAAATCTATTGATCAGGGACATGTTTTATGTATTCAAGATACAACAGAATTTAACTTTAATGGCATTGGCAATAAGTTAAGTAAATTAGATCCTGACATTGGACCAACCAGTTTAAAAAAGATACCAGGTTTCTTTTGCCATCCTATGTTAATTACCGACACAAAAGGAACTCAAATATTTGGCTTTTCCTCAGTTCTTGTTTATAATAGAGAATGGGATCAACCTGACAAAAACAAAAGAGAATATAAAAAACTATCAATAGAAGAAAAAGAATCTTATAGATGGTTGCAAGCTTCACAGGAAACTAAAGAGAGAATACATGAAAATGTAAAACTAACAATCATTGGCGATAGAGAAAATGATATTTATGAAGACTTTGAGAGAATTCCAGACGAGCGAACAAACTTACTAATACGTTCCAGAAGTAACCGACATTTAGCCAATAAGGGTGATAAGCTATACGAATATATTGATAGCCAAAATGTTGCAGGCCAAATAGATGTAAAAATACGAGGAAGTAAAAGCAGAGAAAAAAGAATAGCAAACCTTGAAGTCAAATTCTGTAAAGTAGCAATCAAATCGCCAGTAAGTAAAAAACACAAAACCAATAGTATTGATATGTATGCAATACAAGCAAAAGAGTTTAGGGAAGACACCCTTGAAAAAGATGAGGAGCCAATACTCTGGAGATTATTAACTACACACAAGGTAGATTCTTTAGAAATTGCAACACAATGCATAGAATGGTATAAGAATCGATGGTTGATAGAAGAGCTTTTTAGGGTGATAAAAACCAAAGGTTTTTGCATAGAATCTACTCAACTCGGCAGTGGATTTGCTATAAAAAAACTATTGGCAATGACGTTAGAAGTTGCCATGGAAATAATGCAACTAAAATTAGCCTTAAAAGCAGAATCGCCAATAGGAATAAATCGAATGTTTACAGAAAAACAGATTCTATTATTAACAATACTTTTGAAAAAAGTTGAAGGTGTTACAGCGAAGCAAAAAAATCCTTATAAAAAACAAACACTATCATGGGCTGCATGGATTATTGCAAGACTTGGGAGTTGGTCAGGCTATAAATCTCATGGGCCACCTGGATACATAACAATCAAAAACGGATACGATACATTCAATACTCAATTTGAAGTTTTTGAACTTGTTTATGAAATGAAAGATGTGTATAAAGATTAGCCTTCGGAGAGGGATTTAGGGTGAGGTCAAAAAGGAAGATATGTAAAAAACTACTTGAACGAAAAGCGTTACCGTAAAGCTGTCGGGAAAAGATGTCTCCTTTGTCGACATGACAGCAGGGGATATTGTTGCTAACTGTGGAGTTTGAATCCAGATTCCAAATGACTTGCTTTTAAAATACTACAATAGCCGCTATATTTAAATCGTTGAAGAGAAAATTTCTCAAATACTCAATAATTGAATTCAACGAACTCAATAGCTTAGATGATTATATTATTTACCAAATTAGCTGTTCTTTTTTTGTGGGAATATTAAGCCCTAATTAAACCTATATATCAATTAGATTGTAATAATCTTACTACAATCTCAATGTTGATAGCATCTGCCACTTGAACTGGTGGTTCTTCTCTTGCATCGTTGACCCGCCTTGGTGGTTCCGGAGCATTGTACTGCACTCGAATTGCTTCCTTGAGGTATAGTTGACGGGGTTTTAATAGATTCTCTTTTCTGCTGTGAAGTGTTGTTTACCTGATCTACGTGGTGGTGACAATGTTTGTTCAGGTTTAATGTTTTGTTTTTGCATCTTGCCCCTGCCTTAGTGATTCCCTCACATTGTACCGAAACTGTCCCTTTGTTTTCATTCTTTTCACTTGTCGTTTTTGTGCTTTTCCACGACCAACATTTAAGACAAAGCGTTTTTTCAATGAGTTCTTCTTGGTCGTCGCTTAGTAAAGGGAAGAAATTAATCCCTGTAAAACGTTCAACACTGTCAATAGAAACTGCATAGTTTTGAAGATTCTCTTTTGAACCTACATTGGGAAGGATAAAGCCAATCCCCTTGATATTGGGTTCACTGTAATCTAAAATTACTTTGTAATAATAGTTGGGAATAGAGACTTTGTTAGGCCCAATTGATTGAAGACCGCTACTTAAAACTGGACCTGTTACGATATATACGGCCTCATTTTCAACGGCCCAAGTTCTAACTAATTCCTCTAGTTTTTTCCAAACACCTCTGTTGAAACTTGGGGTTTGAGGACTCATGTTACTGTAGTAAAAAGATTCAGCCATAGTAGTGCTCGACCAACCCATGTCGGATGCAGGGGCTAAATGACCTCTGTCAAAACCAGAGCCTTCGTAATCTTTGTCTGTGGCACTGCCTGAATTAACTTTTGGGTCTTTAATGAATTTGTCGGTTCTCTCAACAATTTTAACTGTTTCCTCTTTAGTGAGTTGGTATGCAACCCAAGACGCTTGTTCGTGTGTTTCATTGTATAAAAGCGAAAAACCAGTATGGTTTATTATTTTATCTCGAGGGTTGGTTTGTGGGATTTCTAATTTGTAAATGTTGCTCGCCCTAACAGTATGCAACAAAACACTGTCAGCATACAACCATGTGCCATCGTCGTATAGTAAAATGGTTTTCCCATCCAATGTTTTCGCGACTTGTTGACCATAAGTTGGAACAAGTAATGTTAAAAAGTAAAGGAGAATCAATAATTGTTTTTTCATTTAGTACAAGTGATGAAAGTTTGAACTAACATCAAAGTGACAAAAATATTGTTTTTTAATTAAATTTAGTGGCATTACTTATCAAATACCCAAAATGAACTACTTTTTTGTTGCTATTGATTTGTATAGAGTCACTTTATTAGAATTAGTAATTTATTGACTGTAATCAGCTTAAGGAAATTGATAATGCGAAAAATTAAAAAGGCTTTATTTTTTTGGGTATTTATTAATTCAGTTTTGCCAAAAATTGTACAAGCTTCTTTATATTTGTTAACTCTAATAAATTAACTAAGATTATTAGAGTTTACACAAACACTAAGTAAAAAAAATAGAAAAAGATGAATGATATTATATGTCCAAATTGTAAAAAAGTATTCAAAGTAGATCAAGCAGGCTTTGCTGACATCATCAAACAAGTGCGTGACCACCAGTTTGACGATGAGTTGCAAAAAGTGCTTAAAATGAAAGAGAATGAAAAAGACAATGCGATAAAACTAGCAGAGGCAAATTATAAATCTCATGTTCAAGACATTATTACCAAAAAAGACTCGGAATTGACGCAATATAAAATAAACGTTCAAAAAGAGGTTTTTGAAAAATTGACTAAAAAAGAAGCGGACATAGCTGAATTGAAAGCAAAAATAGAGAAGGCGGAGTTGGATAAACAATTGTCGGTGTCAGAGGCTGTTAAAATGATTGAAAAGGAACGCGATGCCTTGGCAAATGAGATTAAAAACAAAGAAACTGAAAAGCAGTTAATGGAAAAATCTTTGATTGAAAAGTACAATGCTGAAATTAAAACTAAAGAGGATATTATTAAGATTAAAAATGAAGAGATAGAATTTCGCAAAGACATGAAACAAAAATTGTCCACTAAAATGTTAGGGGAAACACTTGAACTACATTGCGAAATTGAGTTTAATAAAATCAGATCCATTGCCTTTCAAAAAGCGTATTTCGAAAAAGACAATGATTCCAAAACCGGAAGCAAAGGGGATTATATCTACAGGGAAAATGATGATGAAGGAAATGAAATTATTTCGATAATGTTCGAGATGAAAAATGAAGGGGATGAAACGGCTACGAAGAAAAAAAATGAAGACTTTCTGAAAGAACTTGACAAGGACCGCAATGAAAAGAAATGCGAATATGCTGTGCTTGTTTCAATGTTAGAAACCGATAGCGAGTTGTATAGCACAGGTATTGTGGATGTGTCGCACAAGTTTGAGAAAATGTATGTGGTACGTCCTCAGTTTTTTATTCCCATTATTACCTTGCTGAGAAATGCAGCCATGAATTCACTTAAATACAAAGCAGAATTGGCACAGGTTAAAAATCAAAACATCGACATTACCAATTTCGAGGAGAATATCAATACATTTAAGGAAGGTTTTGCAAAAAATTATGAATTGGCAAGTCGTAAGTTTAAAATAGCGATTGAGGAAATCGACAAAACCATTGATCATCTCAACAAAACAAAGGAAGCATTGATGTCGTCAGAAAATAACTTAAGGTTGGCCAATAATAAAGCAGAAGACCTAACCATTAAGAAGTTAACCAGAGGAAATCCAACCATGCAGGCCAAGTTTGAAGAACTTTCAAACCATTCTGAATTAGGTAGTGAAGAGTAAAACGTTCTTACTTCCAAATAAAACCTGGAAGACGAAGAAAGCGCAATATTTTGTTTGTGCCTGAAAGTAATCCTAACCCTATTTTCTCACTTGTTTTATGTACAAATGATTTGTCGTTTTTAGGGTAATCAAAGGAAGGGACTCCCGTTTTTTCGTGGTAAGGCGCTTCTCTTGTTCTTTTTTCTATCACAACAATACTGTCGTAATAATGGATAGAAAATACCGATTTTGTAAAGCTATTAACTTTCAGTGAGCTTTGTTTAGAGTGATATGCATTGAGGTCATCAATGAAGTTCTTGCTGTATTCTATAAAGGTTCCTCTTCGTTTGTGACCTCCGCCAAATCTGAGCCAGTAGGAGGTGTGTAAGTCTTCGCATAAATACACGCCATCGGGTTTTATGCAATCAAACAATTCCTCAAAACTAACAATTTGTTGAACCATCGTATGTCCACCGTCGTCTATTAATATATCAACAGGAGGAATTTGCTTTTTTACTTCTCTCAGAAAATGAGGGTCAGACTGAGAACCAATGAAAATTTTAATATTGTCTTCCTCTAATTCTTTGCATTTTGGGTTCACGTCAATTCCATATATTTTAGCTTTATCACCAAAATAATCCTTCCACATTTGTAAACTTCCACCTTGCGAAACGCCAATTTCGAGGATTACAATTTCCTTATTTCTGTATTTATTAAAATGGCGGTCATAGACTTCAAAATAATGAATCCATTTGTGAATCAGTCTTTTGTCGTTCGATCGGAAGTACTTTTCTAAATCATTCATAGTCTAACTTATTTACTTTCTTTTAAAACCATGTCTATCGTAATAGCCCCTGCAAGTATTATGATTTTATTCTCAGTGTTCGAATAATTAGCGTCAATAGTCACATTGTATTTGTCGGCAGTGGTGAATAGTTCTTTCATTGCACCTCCCCATTTTTTGGAGATTGTTCCAATTTGCTCTTCAGATGCATTGAATATTTTGAAATTCCAAGCTTTCCAATCCCCGTTTATTTCGGCGATTTGCTCTTCATTAGAATTGAATATTCTAAAGGAAGGTTTGAGTAGCTTAAACTTTTGTTTGATACTTCCTATGGTTTCTCCTTGTGCATTTTTGATGGTGATTTTCGACATGAATAAAGTCCATCCACGTGAAATAGAAACGACCAATTGATCCTCATTGTTTTTGATTTCAAGCAAAAAAGGAAGCATTGCTTTATTAAGAAGTATTCGGAGGAATTTATCACCTACACTTAGTTTTTGTTTAACAGCACCTATGTTTTGACCTTGGTCATTAAAGACATTGTAGCAGTTTTCAAACTTAAAGTAGTTTACTTTTTCATCGATAAAATAGGAGTTAGTTGCAAAGAAATTATTATTCATGTTGTATTGTGTTTTTTAAGTTGTGTTTGAATTCAACTCAGTGTTCAAACTAACTGAAAAAATATTAAAATAACAAATTCTATTCTGTTGATTTTTAATTAATTTAAACTTTAAAAAGTCATAACAGTGGGCATAATAATTTTATAAGATTATTGCACACACTTTTGTTTGGGATTGTGGTTTTTAAATTATGACTTAGCTAAAATTGAGCAAAAAAAAAGACAGCTTAAGCTGTCTTTTTTTTTATGGAGTAATTTAATTACTCAATGATTAATTTTGAAGTTAATACTGCAGAACCAGTTGTTACGTTTACAACGTAGATGCCTGAGTTCATATCAGCTGTATTTAATTGAATAAAGCCATCAGCATTTGCATTGCCTTTGAAGATTAATTTACCATTCATGTCAAATACACTAACCACAGAAACACCATTTGCACTAGTTAAACTAGTTTGGATGTTAGCATTGTTTTTTGCAGGATTAGGGTAAATTGAAATACCATTAGCTGTTAAATCGTTGATGTTTAATCCCCAACCTTGTGGTCCTTTCCATACAACGTCTTTAGTTTTAGTGTTGTTTGTTAAAGTAGCAGTTGCTTCTCTTGGAACACCTGTACTTGGATTTCTGTTTAAAATTTCAGAGTAGAAATTTAAAGTTAAAGTTAAAGACACATTGTTTGGTCTAATTGGGAAACTTAAACTTCCTGAAATATGAACAGTATCATTAGGATTAACTTTTTTACCAATTCTACCTACAATTCCAATTAAGTTAGGATTTGAAGAAGAAGGGTAACCAAATACTACTTGATTTGAATAAATACCTAAAACTCTTAATGCTAATGTATCTGTAGCATATACGGTATCTTGTTCGCTGATATTTTTACAAACAATTTTGTAAGTAAATGTAGAGGTGTTAGCTGGGTTATCGGAAATACCGGTTGAACGAACTTCTGTTGGTAACAAGACTTCTTCGATTGACCAATCAATGTCTCTTTGCGAGTAAGCTAAATTTGCAGCAAGTGCAAGAACGGTAGTAAGTAAAACTTTTTTCATTTGATTTATTATTTTATAATTGTTAACACAAATTTACTTTTTTAAATTAATCAAACAAATTTTTTATTTCATCAATGTTTAATTTGTGTATAGTATTGTCGTCAACTTCCAAAATATCATCGGCTATCATTTTCTTCTTTTCTTGTAAATGCAATATCTTTTCTTCAATACTGTCTTTGCTGATGAATTTATATACAATCACCGGTTTGTCTTGTCCTATTCGGTGTGTTCTATCCATTGCCTGTCTCTCTGATGCTGGATTCCACCAAGGGTCTAATATAAATACATAGTCTGCCGCGGTTAAATTTAAACCAACACCCCCAGTTTTTAGTTGCATCAAAAACAATTGCTTGCCTTCTTCTTTCTGAAACAAATCTACTTGCTCCTGACGTTGTGACATTTTTACACTTCCATCCAAGTAATAATAAGGGATATTTTCCTTAATTAAATACTGTCCCAATAACTTTAAATGCTTTACAAATTGTGAAAAAATAAGCACCTTGTGCCCCGAATTGATGACATTCTGTAAGGTTTCTTTTAAAACTTCAAACTTGCCTGAATCATCGTCATATAACTTATCAAACATGGAAGGATGATTGGCTATTTGCCTCAACGAGATTAGGCCATTTAATATGTTTATTTTATTTTTTACCAATGATTTATCATTCAAATTTAACAACAATTCATTGCGATACATGGCTTTAGTTTTTTCATACATCTCTTTTTGAACCGGTGACATGTCGCAAAATATAACCTTCTCTGTTTTGGGTGGTAATTCTGTTGCAACCTGTTCCTTGGTTCTTCGCATCATAAAAGGGTGAATAATTAATCGCAAATCTTGAATTAATTTGGGGTCTTTAATTTTCTCAACGGATTCTTGGTACTTTTTATTAAAGGAATGGTAATTGCCCAATAAACCAGGATTGATAAAATTGAAAATACTCCATAAATCCGTAATACTGTTTTCGATAGGAGTGCCACTCATCGCAATCTTACATTTGCCGTTCAATTTATTAACACAAATAGTGGTTTGTGAACTCGGATTCTTAATGGCTTGTGCTTCGTCTAAAATAAGGTATTCAAAGACAATGTTTTTTAATTGATCAATGTCATTACGCATAGTGCCATAACTCGTTATGATAATATCTACTTTGCCAATAAATTGCTTAATATCCTTAGTTCGTTGAGCGCCAGCATGAATAGTATAAGTTAAATTAGTGAATTTTTCTATTTCATTTTTCCAATTGTAAACCAACGATGTAGGAACAACTACCAATGAAGTTTTTAATTGCTCAGGAATTAATTCGCCCAATAAGTTGGTTTGTCCAAGGGGAGGAGTATGCGCTTCTTTTATAGATTGAAGTAAAGTTAGGATTTGTAATGTTTTTCCTAATCCCATGTCATCTGCCAAACAAGCCCCCATTTTTTGGGTATACAAATGCTTCATCCAAGAGTAACCGTCCAATTGATAATGTCTTAGTTCTGCTTTTAAGAATTGGGGTAAAGGGAAGGTTTGAGGATTTTTAAACCAATCTAAATCATTGATATTACTTGGTAATTCAGAGTTTTGCAAATGCTCTAACAATCCAAAATGGTGTTTTTTTAGAATCAATCCATCTTGATTGCTTTCCGAAAAATCTAAAATAGCACCATATTTCTCGAACCATTCATCGGGGATAATAGCAAAACTACCGTCGGGTAATTCAAATTCCTTGATGCCATTTAAAATGTGCTTTTTTAACTTTATAAATGGAATAGAAAAAGGCCCAAATTGAACCATAGCCCGTAAATCGAACCAATCATTTTCGTTACTTATGTTTATTTTTACATTGCGTTCGCCAATAAAAAATCGTTTGTCTATACCACTTTGGTCAATCACAAAACCGCCTGCTTTGAGTTGGTCTTGATGGGTGTTCAAAAGTCCTATAATGTTATCTTTGGGATTAGAATTGATGAATAATGCACCTTCGTACATTTTAAGACCTATTTTTTCCAATACTTCAACAATTTTTTTTTCCCATTGCATGTTCCGCGATATTCGGGTGAAAAAATACTGATCGTCAATGTGTTTTAAGGTAACCGAAACCATTTTTTGTGAATGGTAAGGAAATTGATTTTCACCATAGTTGAAATACAATCCAATACAATATTGTTGGGTCGTGAATGTGTTAATTTTTAGGATAGGGTGGGCACGGTGGTGTTCGGTATTTATTTCGAATCCTTCTGCGTAGACGTCGTATTTTTCTAGCAACGGCTTTACAAATTTTTCGTAGTGTAAAGGCTCGCTGCTTTTGGGTATATGAATATATTTTTTTTGTAAAAATGGAAGAATTTTTTTCCCTTCAACAGATTTTTTAAATGTAAATACTTGCTGTCCGTTGATGAGCCAAGCCGGTTCTAATGTAATTATTTCTGTATCGGTTTGACTGAAATTGACTTTTTGACCATTTAGTTTGATGGTTGCAAAATAATTTGTACCCAAATCGTTTCTTCTGAAATGAAATAAGATACCTGCTTGTTCCTTTACTAAGTTGAGTTTGCGGTGTGTGAAGTTTTTATCTTTTGCCAAAAATAAAGGTTCATCATGGAGTAAATCTAGTATTTTTAAAAGACGTTTTTCAACGTAAGCTCTTACTTTAATGTGAATTTCATCGTCGTAATATCGGTTGTAAAAATCGACCGTACGGATGCTTTTCTTTACAGGATTAAACTTTTTTGCCAACTGTTCAGGGTCAGTTTCCTCAATGATTTTTAAGATTTTACTCTCTGACTCACTGACCATAAAGTCTAGCTGAGTATTGGTATGAATTTTTTGTGCATTGAGCCCAAACTGTCCGTTAGGCATTATTTTTACGGCATAAAACTCTATTAAATACCCCAATTTAGGATGCTTGTTTAGGCAAAAAATTCTTTTGAAAGGTTCTTTAATATCTAGCCTTAAGTTGGACATCGTATAGGTACAAACCTACAAAGCTATAGAATAAAGGGCGAATTACAACAATTAAAATGTTGGTTTTTACAGAATACTAAATAATATTAACTTCAGGCTCCAAATCTATTTGAAAATGTGTGCTTATATCGCTAATAATCGATTGAGCCAATTGCCAAACTTCAGGCCCATTTGCTTGACCATAATTCACTAATACTAAGGCTTGTTTTTCGTGGCTTCCTGTGTTGCCTACTCTTTTGCCTTTCCATCCTCGTTTTTCGATTAACCAAGCAGCAGGTATTTTTACACCATTACTTTGATCAAATCCTTTAATATCAGGATATTTTTCTTGAAGCTTAGCAAAGTGTTCTTTTGTTACTGTTGGATTTTTAAAGAAACTGCCACTGTTGCCCAGTACTTTAGGGTCGGGCAATTTACTATGTCTTATAAAAATAATAGCATCGCTGATGTCTTTGATACTTGCTTTTTCAGGTTCAATGCCACATTCACTTAATCGCAATTTTATGTCACCATAATCAATGTGTGAAATTGGTTTCTTTTGTAATTTAAAACTGACAGAAAATATGAAATATTGATTTTTTAAACGGCGTTTAAACACACTTTCACGGTAGCCAAATTGACATTGTTCTTTAGAAAAGGTTTCCAATTCCATGGTTTCTAGATTAAGTGCTTCTAATTGTACAAAACTGTTTTCAAGTTCCACACCGTAAGCGCCAATGTTTTGCATAGGTGCCGCACCAACTGTCCCCGGAATCAAGGAGAGGTTTTCTATGCCACCCCAATTATTTTGTATACAATGCATCACAAACTGATGCCAATTTTCACCGCTGTAGCTTTTTATAATAACATCATTTTCGGTTTCTTGAACAATTTCTATTCCTTTGATCCTGTTTTTAATAATAAGACCATCGTAATCTTTTGTAAAAAGAACATTGCTGCCTTCTCCCAAAAACATAAACTTTTCTCCATTGTGAAAAGCCAATGTTTCAATTAATTCTTTGAGGGAATGAATTTCTATTAATTCCTTTGCCTTAACATCTACACCAAAAGTATGGTGTTCTTTAATTGAAATATGGTGAAGAGATTGCAACAAAATAAAAACTATTTAAGTCTTTCTTTAATGTCCAAACGGTGTTTTCTTGCAGTGTCTTGGGCAATGTCATAACCGGCATCCATGTGTCTTAAAACGCCCATTGCAGGGTCATTGTGTAACACACGTTTTAATCTTACAGCTGCTTCTTCGGTTCCGTCTGCAACAATAACCATACCCGCATGAATACTGTATCCAATACCAACACCACCACCATGGTGCAAACTAACCCAACTAGCTCCACCTGCAGTATTAATCAAAGCATTAAGAACAGGCCAATCTGCAACAGCATCACTGCCATCCAACATGGCTTCAGTTTCTCTGTTTGGAGAAGCCACAGAACCTGTATCTAAATGGTCGCGCCCAATTACAATTGGAGCACTTAATTCACCATTTTTAACCATTTCATTGAAAGCTAATCCTGCTTTTTCTCTTTCACCTTGCCCTAACCAACAAATTCTAGCTGGTAATCCTTGAAATTCTATGCGCTCTTGCGCCATTTTTATCCATCTTTTTAATCCTTCATCTTCAGGAAAAAGTTCTAATATTTTTCGGTCTGTGGCATAAATATCTTCAGGGTCGCCACTCAAAGCTACCCATCTGAATGGGCCTCTTCCTAAACAAAATTGAGGACGTATAAAGGCAGGAACAAAACCAGGAAAATCAAATGCATTTTTTAATCCTTTTTCTAAAGCTCTACCTCTTAAATTATTGCCATAATCAAACACAACACTTCCTTTGGTTTGGAATTCTAACATCAACTTAACATGGTGAACCATAGTGTCGTAACTTTCTGTTACATATTTTTCTGGATTAATTTTTCTTAATTTATCTGCACTTTCTACATCGTAACCTTCAGGGAAATAACCAACCAATGGGTCGTGAGCACTTGTTTGGTCTGTTAATGTATCAGGAACAATGTTTCTTGCTTTTAATCTTTCTAATAAATCAACCGCATTACAAGCAACACCAATTGAAACAGCATCACCATTTTCTTTGGCTCTTAATGCCATGTCTATACCCTCGTCAATGTCTTTGGTCATAAAATCCAAATAACGGGTTTGTAATCTTTTTTTGATACGCCATTCCTCCATTTCTGCAGCCAAACAAACGCCTTCGTTCATTGTAATTGCTAATGGTTGGGCCGCTCCCATACCCCCTAATCCAGCAGTGACGTTTAAAGTTCCTTTAAGCGAACCACCAAAATGTTGTCTTGCACACTCTGCAAATGTTTCATAAGTCCCTTGAACTATACCTTGTGAACCAATATAAATCCAACTGCCTGCAGTCATCTGTCCGTACATCATTAAACCTTTGGCTTCTAATTCTCTGAAATGATCCCAATTAGCCCAATGAGGAACCAATTGTGAATTGGAAATGATAACACGAGGGGCATCTTTGTGGGTAGGTAATATACCAACCGGTTTGCCAGATTGTACTAACAAGGTTTCATCTTCATTCAAATCCTCAAGAGCTTTCACTATTAAATGGTAACTTTCCCAATTACGGGCAGCTTTACCTGTGCCGCCATAAACCACTAAATCCTCAGGTTTTTCAGCCACATCAGGGTCTAAGTTATTCATTAACATTCTATAGGCTCCCTCAGTTACCCAATTTTTGCAATGCAAAGTATTTCCAGTCGGTGCTTTTATTATGCGTTCAGTTGAATGATTATTTGTCATATTTAAGGATACAAATTTAGGAGGTATTTTGTTTTAAAAAAAATACATTACTTTTTTAAAAGAGTTTTTAAATAAATAATTGAGTCAATAATTGACCTAAATATAAGTTTGGGTGTTATAAATGGTTGTTTAATTTTGAACGGTATTAATGAAATTGTAAACACAATTGTTACATTATTAATTATATTTTTTACTTAATTAAACTTTTGTTAACTTAATTAGTCATAGACCTATATTTTTATAAAAATGCGTACAAAAAGTGGATTATCATTGTTGTTATTATTGAGTGTTTTTTTGTTTTCTCAGTGTAAAAAAGAACCTGATAAAGAGATACCTATTATCGATTATGATGTCATAGCAGAAGTATTTGGGACTAATATAAACTTGAATGCTTTAGACAATTATGCCCGTCAAACTGTTCCTAATTATATTCAAAAAAACAACTTCAATATGAATTTGTCAGATGCTAAGGCTATGCTTGGAAGGGTGTTGTTTTACGACAATAAATTGAGTATCGATTCTTCTGTTTCATGCGCCACTTGTCATCAGCAACAATTTGCTTTTAGCGATACTTCATCACCCAGCAAAGGCGTTAAAAATGGTTTAACCGGAAGACAATCCATGCGTTTGGTCAATGTTAGATACGCGGCGGAATCTAAGTTTTTTTGGGATGAAAGAGCAGCTTCTTTAGAGCAACAAACCACGCAACCTATTAAAGATCATGCTGAAATGGGATTTAGTGGTATTGATGGCAGACCAGAGTTTAACCAGTTAATGAGTAATTTGTCTAACACTAACTATTATCAAGAATTGTTTAAATTTGTTTATGGAGATGCTACTATTAGTGAAACTAGAATTCAGGAAAGTCTTTCTCATTTTATCAGAAGCATTCAGTCTTTTGATTCAAAATATGACATTGGAAGAGCAATGGTAAATAACAACAATCAAAATTTCCCGAATTATACTCCTCAAGAAAACATGGGTAAAAATTTGTTTAATACACCACCCGTTTTTGATGCCAATAGCAACAGAATCTCTGGTGGTCTGGGTTGTAACGGATGTCACAATGCCCCAGAATTTGATATTGACCCCAATACAGGAAACAATGGTATTGTAGGCAAACTGAATGCAACAGGCATAGATATTACCAATACCAGAGCGCCAACATTGCGTGATTTAGTCAATCCAAGTGGCGTTCCAAATACTCCTATGATGCATACAGGAATCATTAAAACCTTACAAGCTGCTATTGGTCACTATGGAACCATTAATATAGCGCCCGGAAATAACAGACTTGACCCAAGATTAAGACCCAATGGTATAGGACAAAAACTTAATTTGACCGCTACAGAGGTTAATGCAGTGATAGCTTTCTTAAAAACATTGTCAGGAACAGCCTTGTATCAAGACAAAAATTGGTCTGACCCTTTTGTTAAATAAGCACTTAATAATTCTTTTAAAATGACTAAATCTAGGTTTGGTCTTTGATTAGAGATTGATTTTATTTGCAGCATGGAAATTCCTTATTGGATGAGCAGGACTCAATTGGTATTGGGCGATGAGTCTGTAATAAAGTTAATGAATGCTAATGTTTTGGTTGTTGGGCTTGGTGGTGTTGGAGGCATGTGCGCAGAAATGATAGCAAGAGCTGGTGTTGGAAAAATGACCATTGTTGACAATGATACGATTGACCCAAGTAACAGAAACAGGCAAGTGCCGGCATTAAAATCAACTGAATTAAAGTTAAAAGCCGAAGTAATGGCTCAAAGGCTTTTGGATATTAATCCTGAATTGCAAATTACGGTTCATTCTGAGTTTATGAAAGATGAAAAAATTAACGAATTACTTGCGAATGGTCAGTTTGATTTTGTGTGCGACTGCATTGATACATTAACACCTAAAGTACAGTTTTTAAAAGCTTGTTTGGCGACACAATTGCCCTTTGTAAGCAGTATGGGAGCAGGAGGGAAGCTTGACCCAAGTCTAATGAATATTGGAGATATTTCAGAAACTTACAATTGTCATTTGGCAAAATATGTTCGAAAATACTTACAAGAATCAGGCATTAGAAAAGGATTTACCTGTGTGTATAGCACTGAATTAGTCAACAAAGACAATGTGATAACCACTGAAAAAGCATTGCCTAAAAAATCAATTATTGGAACCATCAGTTATTTGCCTGCCATGTTTGGTTGCGCCTGCGCCAGCGTTGCAATTCGTCATTTAATCAAAAATTAGGCTCTAGCTACTCAATTTTCGGGTAATTTGGATATCTTTGCATTCACTTTTCAAAAAAGTGATGTTATAAATATGAAATCTCTATTATTTATTGGATTGTTAATTCCTTTTCTTGCTATTTCTCAGGTAAAACCAACTCCTGCCAAACCTGCAGCGAAACCTACAACAGCAAAACCATCTGCAGCCAAACCCGGAAGTACGGTTAAAAAACCAGTCACAACGGCTGCCAAACCTAATCCAATCGTTAAAAAACTAACAGAACAAGCTTATACGGAATACAAAGCCTCCAAAGATGAAGATTGTGAAAAAACGATTAAGCAAATATTAGCAATTGACTCTAAAAACAAAGATGCCTATTCTTTAAGAGCAAATATTGCCATGTTCAACCAAGATTATGAAACGATGTGGGACAATTTGAATCAACTGTATGAGTTCTATCCCAAAGAACCTGAAGTGTACTCTCAATTTGCCTTAGCACACATTAATTATTTCGAGTTTCCTGATAGTATAAAAGGTATTTTATGTAGAAAAACAATTCGTTTGGCAGGCCATATTTCTGAACCTTATGCCACTATGGGAATGATAGCTGCTGTTTCGGGCTATTACCAAGAAGCTTTGTCTTATTTTAATATAAGTTTGAAAAAACAATGGAAAGATTCATTGTCCAAAACCATGGTTTTATTGCCTTATGCAAGATGTTTATATGCAATGGGAGAAACAGAAAAAGCACTAGTTACGGTTAATAAAATGATACCTAGTGTAAAAGGTACCGATAAATATTCGGCTTTGTTTTTAAGAATCAGATATCAATTGGATTTGGGGCAAATAGATGTAAAAACGGACTTGGATACATTAAATGCAATATCGATTGACAATGTTGAAATACTTAAATTAAACGCAGAATATTGGGGTAAAAACAACCAAAAAGACACCGCTTGCAAAATCGCTAAAATTGTTAAATCGAGTGAAGGTGGTGAGAATTTTGATATTTCACCTTATTGTGATGATTTAATTACAAAGATTGATTTACAATCTAAATACAAAAAATTAGTTTATGATGTATCAGGTTTGGAAACCATTTTGGATATTAGTTCATTCAATTATCCCAACAGTATAGGTTATGTTTGGACACAAACAGATGACAAAGAAGTTGAAACGAAAGTAAATGTAAAAATGACCCGTTTTGCTTTGGATTCCTCTTTATTTCAATCCTATTTTTTAAACCAAAAACAAGACGTTGTTCTTGATAATAACTCTGCTTTCTGGTTGAGCAAACAGCAATTTAATGACCTTAAAACCACTGAAAATACCAAATTAGGTCTTAGTAATTCTTCTCTTACTTCATACAAAATTGTGGGTCATCAACAATTGGAAGTGTTTGATGAAAAAGACAATCAGTTTTTGTTGGACGTTATTTTAATTTCAGATGGAAGGAATGTATTAGGTTACCTTAATGATGAGAATAATCCGCTTATTGTTAAAGTTTTAACTGATAATATCAATTTAACTCTGATAAGTATCAAATAAATTTAGACAACATTTTCGTTATATTTGTTGTTATGATAATATAACCATCTATTATGAGTTCATATCAAATGTTAACATATCGTTTTAAATACGCCAATCCAATACTCAAATTAATTTACATTAATGCGTTTGTTTTTGCGATTTCGCTTTTAGTTAATCTTATTTCATTTTTGTTTTTTAAGGAAAAGGGAATTGCAGATTTATATTTGTCTTTACCATCAAATATTCACTTATTTGCTAAGCAGTTTTGGAGTGTTTTAACCTATCAGTTTGCACACCATGGCGTGTTTCATTTTATTTTCAATATGTTAACGCTGTATTTTATTGGTTCTATTTTTCTTGACTTTTATAACAAAATTGAGGTTTACAAGGTATACTTATTGGGTGGTTTGTCTGCCGCTGTATTGTTTTATCTCTCCATGAATTTGTTACCAGTTTTTAAAGGACAGTCGCATTTGTTAATTGGCGCAAGTGGAAGTGTTATGGCCATAATGTTTGCAAGTGCTGTATACGCTCCCTATATTCAATTAAGTTTATTTGGTATTTTTAATGTTAAACTGATTTGGATTGCAATAGCTTATGTTGTTATTGATTTATTCACAATCTCCGAATCAGCATTTTCAGGAGGTAATATCGCACATATTGGAGGAGCCTTGTTTGGGGTGTTATATGCCTACTACAAAAAAGGAATATTGCAGTTTAAATTGTTTCAGTCGTTAATTAATATCAACAAAACAAAAATGGTAAAACCCAAAGTTAAAGTGACCTACCAAAGAGAAACTAATGCAAATAAAAATACTGTAAATAAATCACACAATATCACACATCCAAGTCAAGATGTGGTTGATGCCATTTTGGATAAAATATCGAAAACAGGCTACGATAAACTAAGCAAAGAAGAAAAAGACATCCTTTTTAAAGCCAGTCAAGATTGATTAAGTTCATCAAAAAATTCATCTTTTTATTTAATACAATAGCTATCGGGTTGTTGTTAATTACCTATGCGTCTGTCTTTGTAAATCCAGGTGAATATTGGTTTTTTTCGTTATTAGGACTTGCTTACCCATTTATTTTAATCATCAATATTGTTTTTGTTGTTCTTTGGATCATTCAGGTCAATCACCGATTTATTTACAGTTTAATGGCTATCGTCATTGGATTTTCTTTTTTAAGCAGAACCATAAAGCTAAACAATAAAGTTGAAGAGTCCGATACCAGTATTAACATTATTTCATACAATGCCGGTTTGTTTGGGTATTATCAATCCAAATGGAATGTTCAAGAAACCATTGATGCTATTGCTAAAATTAACCCTGATGTTGTTTGTATTCAAGAGTTTTTGAATCTAAAAAAAGACTCAGCATCTTCTATTGATACCATTTCTAAAGCACTAAAAATGCCTTATTTTCATTTCGAAAAGTTGAAAGATGGAAGAAAAAGAGGAGAGTATGGCATGGCGATTTTAACTTTTCGAAATGAAAATAA
>JBIPNH010000003.1:0-66706 GCA_044373665.1 Bacteroidia bacterium | reverse complement strand
AATACTTTTATTATTGATTTTACTTATAATATTTACTTGCCTTACTTTGCAGTCGTTAATTTAAAATTTAACCTTAACAATATGAAAAAAATAATTCTTAGCATTGCCATTGTTGTCAGTAGTTCTGCTTACAGCCAGCCCAGTGGTTCGGAGATGGATAAGTGTCCATTCAACTTCGGGCAACCTGCAGCAAGCGACTCCAAAACACACACAAATGAAAGCACACCTAAAGCCAATTTAAACAAACCTGTTCAAAAGCTTGATTGGTGGCCAAATCAATTAAATCTTAATGTATTAAGACAAAATTCTTATCTTTCTAATCCATTAGGCACTCAGTTTAATTACACCCACGCATTCACAACCCTTGAATACAGTGCCTTAAAAGAAGATATCAAATCCATATTAACCCAGTCGCAAGATTGGTGGCCTGCTGACTTTGGAAACTATGGTCCATTGTTTATCCGAATGGCATGGCACAGTGCAGGAACTTACCGCACCGGAGATGGTAGAGGAGGTGCATGTGCAGGACAACAACGTTTTGCCCCACTTAACAGTTGGCCCGACAATGGGAATTTGGACAAAGCCCGCAGATTGCTTTGGCCAATTAAACAAAAGTATGGTCAAAAAATTTCTTGGGCAGATTTAATGATACTAACAGGCAACGTCGCTTTAGAATCTATGGGATTCAAAACCTTTGGTTTTGCTGGTGGTAGAGCCGATGTTTGGGAACCTGAGTATAATGTTTATTGGGGTTCTGAAACCAAAATGTTAGATGATAAAAGATACACTGAAGACCGTAAACTCGAAAATCCATTGGCTGCAGTTCAAATGGGATTAATTTATGTTAACCCTGAAGGTCCTAACGGAAATCCTGACCCAATTGCTGCTGCCATAGACATTCGTGAAACGTTTGGAAGAATGGGAATGAATGATGAAGAAACGGTTGCTTTAATTGCAGGAGGACATACATTGGGTAAGACACACGGTGCCGGTCCTGCTTCGCATGTAGGTCACGAGCCTGAAGCGGCAAGTATTGAATCTCAAGGCTTAGGTTGGCATAGTACCTACAAATCAGGGAAAGGTAAAGATGCTATCACTTCTGGTTTAGAAGTAACTTGGACTTCTACACCTACCAAATGGAGCAACTCATTTTTTAATATATTGTTTGCGTATGATTGGGAATTAACCAAAAGTCCAGCTGGTGCACACCAATGGGTTGCTAAAAATGGAGATAGTATTATACCAGATGCGTTTGACAAAGATAAATACCATTTACCAACTATGTTAACAACCGATTTATCGTTACGTTTTGACCCAATCTATGAAAAAATATCTAGAAAGTTTAAAGACAATCCTGCAGCTTTTGATGATGCGTTTGCACGTGCTTGGTTTAAATTAACACACCGTGACATGGGGCCTCGTGCATTATACCTTGGGCCAGAAGTGCCAAAAGAAGAATTAATTTGGCAAGACCCAATTCCGGCGTTAAATCACGAATTGGTAAATGACAAAGACATTGAAGAATTAAAAAAGATTATATTAGCTTCTGGCTTAACTTCTAGTGAGCTTATTTCCACCGCTTGGGCATCTGCATCTACTTTCAGAGGTTCAGACAAAAGAGGTGGTGCAAATGGCGCTAGAATACAATTGTTGCCACAAAGAAATTGGGAAGCAAATAATCCTGCTCAGTTAGACAAAGTATTGAAAGTATATGAAGGTATCCAAAAGAATTTCAATGCCAAATCAAAAACTAAAAAAATATCAATGGCAGATTTAATCGTATTGGGTGGAAATGCAGCGGTTGAGAAATCAGCAAAGGATGCCGGTTACAGCATTAAAGTTCCTTTCAATCCGGGTAGAATGGATGCAACACAAGCACAAACGGATATAAATAGTATAGCAGTTCTTGAGCCAATCGCAGATGGATTCCGTAATTATTCTAAAACTCAATACACGGTTTCAACTGAGGAGTTATTGGTTGACAAAGCACAGTTATTAAAATTAACAGCACCAGAAATGACAGTTTTATTGGGTGGAATGAGAGTGTTAGACGCCAATTACAATCAATCAAAAATGGGCGTTTTAACAACACAACCTGGTAAACTAAACAATGCATTTTTTGTGAATTTGTTAGACATGAATATTGTTTGGAAAGCTACTAATGATACCAAAGGGGTTTTTGAAGGCAGAGACAGAACCACAGGAGAATTAAAATGGACTGCTTCAAGAGCAGACTTAATTTTTGGTTCAAATTCAGAATTAAGAGCTTTGGCAGAAGTGTATGCAAGTGCTGATGCAAAAGACAAATTCATCAATGATTTTGTTCAAGCATGGAACAAAGTAATGAATGCAGACAGATTTGATTTGAAAAAATAAAGAAATTTAGCCTACTCATATTAACATAAAAGCCCAATAAAATGGGCTTTTATGTTTTAAATTTTATTTCTTATTTTTGATTTGGCATATTAATTGTAAAATTATTTCAATCAAATATAATGAAAATAAAATTATTAATGTTATTGATAGTAGGTATGAATGTTCAATCAAAACTTCAAGCACAGAATGATTTATCAAATTATTTAGATTCTGCTGCAAACAAGGATACATTCAATTATAATATTATTAATGATAAATGTAAAAAGGATACAGTCGAAGTTATTTCTAAATCTGATTCTTTAAAAAATGCGTCACTTAAAAAATTTGAAAGAGAGAAGTATGAGAATAACGAACCTTTTGTTTGCTTATATTTACTAAAAACAAGCAGTGTGCATAATCAAGTAGATTTTCAAAATATACATCAACAAGGATTTCCATTAAATTTATCACTAAATTTTTCACAAGGAGGGTTTTTTATGGACATTGATGGAGATGCTCTGTATTATTTAGGATGGAGTGTTGGAAGTTGGATTTATGGTGGTGGAGGTTATGTAGAGTCTAAGAAATTTAATTTATCAAGTCAGTTTTTAGGAATGAGTGTTGGGGGGATGTTATCACTTGAAAAAACAGATAAAAAAAGGGTAGGTCCGGGTTTGTTTTGGGGGGCTTTTTTACATAATAATGCAGTTATTCAACAAACATTTGGTGGTGCATTTAGTTATCAATACATGACCCGAAACTCATTGCCTGTTCAATTCAAAGCAAGAGTGGGTGCAGGCGTTATAGATGTTTCTAACAAAAAGTCAAAATTGATGGGAAGATATTGGGAGATAAGTTCTCATGTTCCAATTAAGTTTACAAAAAGTAATAATGATGCAGCTTTTTATGTTAGTCCATATATTTTATATTGCAAAATACCATATTACGAAGATTACAAATATAAATTCACTCCATCTACTTTTACAGTAGGTGTAAAATTTGGTGTTGGATTTAAAGCTTAATCCATTTTGGATTTTAATTGTATAGACTTTTCTTAAATACAAAAAGGGAGCGAACTCCCTTTTTGTAAAAACTAAAACTATGAAAACACTCCCCATAAGGGAACATAATGATACAAAAATAAGGGTTATATCTTAATCTCCAAATTAATAATTTTTTATGGAATTAAATTATCAAAATAAAGCAATGATTTCTTTATTTAAATAAGTAAATTCTT
This sequence comes from Bacteroidia bacterium, assembly GCA_044373665.1. Taxonomy (GTDB): domain Bacteria; phylum Bacteroidota; class Bacteroidia; order NS11-12g; family UBA955; genus JABMMZ01. The sequence continues at coordinate 63,114 of JBIPNH010000003.1, read as the reverse complement.
TAATTTTATTATTGAATAATCAAACGATGAAAGGTGTAGCCAATGGATGATTTTAAATTAACTATGTACATGCCAGAGGGAAGGTTTGATGGCAGCAGAATTGTTCCCGAAGATTCTATTTGAGCGTTTAAACATAGCTTACCAAAAACATTTCTTATTTCAATATCTGTAGGAACTTCGTCTAAAAGATTGATATGTATGAAGTTTTTGGCAGGATTAGGGTACAAAACCACATGGTGAATTTCAGTTTCTTTTACTTGAACGGTTTCGCTATAAACATCTTCACAATTTGTAATTTTTTTCATTGGATTAATGCCACAGCCACGAAAAGTAAAGTTTTGGCTAAGTTGGATGTAATGTCGAATAGCTTTTTGTTCTGAGCTTGTAATAGAGTCTCTACTACACCAGTTGTCCGAGGGTAGGTTTGTTACAGTTGGATACATGCTTTCTCCCAATTCATTCACGTGACCTAAACCTAAAGAGTGGCCAATTTCATGGTATAGAACATATCTAAATTTTGCACTCCCAGCAGGTGGTTGCCCTTTTCCATAGTACCAGTTTTGTGAAGTGCTGAAGCGAAGAAGTTGAGTTTGGTAGTTGTAAAAAGTTTCTGTTCCTAAAATGCATGACGTCCAAAGTTTGTCATTGAATCCAACTACATTTAAGGAAGAATCAGGTGCTAAAATATGTATACCTTGATTTAAATTAAGTGGAACCCATTTTGTTAATGGTTCAATGATATAATTAACGCCTGTTTTGCAACGAAATTCCTTCATAACATCAGCAATAGCCTCTTTTATTTCTGGATTATTCCAGTAAACAGGATGTACAAACCATGTTACCCCTCCTTTTTTATTGTTATCGGTTAGTAAATTATAAATAAGTGGATTTACATTTCTATATCCCAAGTTGGCATTTACCTTTAGCGTTTCAGAAGAGAAGTATTCATTTCCATTAATGTTTAATTTAATTTTGTTCGAAAAAGCAATGGGCATTTCTACTTTAATTTCTGTGTTACTCCAACTCAAATATTTAAATTGATTTGAAGTTGTTGCGTCTGAATACGTATTGCTTTCTTGAAAAAAAGAAACGTAAGAATTTCCTTGAACATTGCCAAATCCACTTCCTGTAATTGTAAGGACCTCTCCCTTACCGCCTATTATGAATTTTGGAGAAAAGGAATTTATTTGTTGTGAGTTTGAATGATGAATAACCCCAAAAGTGATTAATGTGGTAAATATTAATTTTTTAATCATTTTAATTTTCTTAAATATTTCACAAATGTATAGACTAAATGTGTTACTTAAAATAGTACATCAGTCATATAGGTCAATCTTTAAATCAATCAATGAATTAACCTAGTTCTTTAGTTAAATTTTGAAAAGAATATTCTATTCCTTTTCAAAAAACAATTGTGTTTTTACTTAACTATAATAAGGGTTTGCAAATTTATAAAAATGAAACAGGATGGTAAAGATTTTAATTCACCGTTTCTTAGTTGTGCGGATGTATGTTGCAATAATTGTTTTAATACAGTGGAATACTTAAGCTTAATTACTACATACTTCTGCGAGATATTTCTTTTCCATTAACCTCATAAGCGATTATAAATCTACCTTTAATGATGTAAATAGTAGTTCCATTGACATTTTTAAACTTGTCATTTGAATTGATAGAGAATCTGCCTTTTCCTTTTCCTTTAGCATCATATGAAATAATAAAATTGCTTTTTTTAATGACAATGATAGTGGATGAAAAACCTAAAAGTACATCAGATGAGTTAATGGAAAAGCGACCAACTTCCTTGTTGCCGTCATAAGAAATAATGAAATTTCCTTTTTGTTGAACATCACCTATTTGAGCCTTTACGTTGACAAACACTAGCAAAAATGTAGCTATTAATATGACTTGTTTCATTTTGAATTATTATGGTTACAACTTTAAGTAAAAACTTTAATATATAATTTTATTAAATTTTAAGATTAAGAATAATCAATAAATTATTAAATTCACACCCTTAATTCAAAAAAATAATAAAAACATAATTTGGAAAACTTTGTAAAATATTTGAACTCCATTATTTGGAGCAATGCATTAATCTATTTATTGCTCATAACAGGCGTTTATTTCTCTATTCGGATGCGTTTTTTTCAAGTCAGACTCTTTAAAGAAATGATAAAACAGATGTTTGGCAGCACTAAATCCTCAGCAGGTATTTCTTCTTTTCAATCTTTGGCAGTCTCTTTGGCAGGTAGAGTAGGCACAGGGAATATTGCAGGAGTAGCAACAGCTATATATATTGGCGGTCCGGGAGCGGTTTTTTGGATGTGGCTTGTCGCATTTTTAGGTTCCGGTTCTGCTTTTATTGAATCTACCCTTGGACAAATCTACAAAATAAAAGAGAATGGAGAGTACAGAGGTGGCCCAGCGTTTTATATTGAAAAAGGATTTAAAAATAAAGCGATTGGAAAATGGTATGCAATCGTCTTTGCTATTTCAACTATTTTAGCTTGCGGATTATTACTGCCTGGAGTACAATCAAACAGTATTGCTTCTGCCATTAAAAGTGCTTTTGACATTAAATATGTTTATACAGGAATAGTACTTGCTTTATTGTTAGGATTAGTCATTTTTGGAGGGATTAAAAATATCGCTAAAGTGGCCGAATTTGTAGTGCCTTTTATGGCATCTGCTTATATTTTAGTCGCCCTTATCATTATGGGTTTGAATTATGAAAGAATTCCTGAAATTTTTAGTTTGATAATAAGTAGTGCTTTTGGATTAAAGGCATCATTTGCTGGTATCATTGGTGCAATGATTACAATAGGTGTAAAGAGAGGTGTTTATAGCAATGAAGCTGGTCAAGGGACTGGTCCCCATCCTTCGTCAGCAGCCGAAGTATCTCATCCTGCTAAACAAGGTTTAGTACAGGCTTTTTCTGTTTATGTTGATACGCTTTTTGTTTGTTCGGCCACTGCCTTTATGATTTTAATTACGGGCATGTACAATGTAAAAGGAGCTGATGGAAATTTAATAGTTGATAATGGCGTGTATTATGTTCAGGATGGGGTTAAGCAAGTGGATGGAAGCCCTACCTATACGCAGGCTGCAATTGACAAAGCTTTCAGCAGTGGTCAAGAGACATTTCATCCAGGTTATGTAGGAACAGGCAGCTATTTTGTGGCAATTGCATTGTTTTTCTTTGCTTTTACTACACTAATGGCTTACTATTATATTGCGGAAACCAATCTCGCTTATCTCACTCAAAAAAAACGCGCACCTGTTTTGCTTTTTTTATTAAAACTAGTCATCATGGCTGCTGTATATTTGGGTTGTGTTCGTGCTGCAACAATTGCATGGGATCTTGGAGATATGGGGGTTGGTATTATGGCTTGGTTAAATGTAATCGCTATTATAATTCTCCAAAAACCAGCGCTGCTTGCTTTTAAAGATTTTGAAAGACAGAGAAAGGAAGGAAAAGACCCGATTTTTAGACCAAGCGACTTAGGGATTAAAAATGCTGATTTTTGGGAAAATGAATATGGGAGAGATGAAAAAAATAATTAATCCAATCATTTAATAATGCACATTAAGGATGTCTAAAATCCTATCTATTAACATGTATATTTGTTCCAATGAAATCTGAGAAACAATCGATTTTATTGCTTAGTGCAATGCAGCAAGAATACGAGGCGGTTATAAGTAATATGACTGACCAACTTCATTGCGAAGAGTATGGGATTTCAATTGTTGAGGGTTATTTGTTTGGTAAGCATTGTGTAGTGGCGATAAGCGGAGTTGGAAAAGTGGCATCTACTTTTACTGCACAATATTTACTTTCCTTATACCAACCTAAATTTGTTATTTTTACAGGGGTGGCGGGAGCATTAAATCCAGAATATCAGATTGGCGATATAGTAATTGCTAAAGATACCGTACAACATGATATGGATGGTCGTGGCTTAGGTTTTCCACGTGGTGAGGTGCCTTATTCGGGTCAGCGTTTTTTTGACTCAAATAAGCAATTGCTTGACATAGCCGAAAAAACTAATTGTGCTCATCGTGTTCATATAGGCAGAGTGCTAACCGGCGATCAGTTTATAACCAATAAGGAGCAAACAACCTATAGCTATATGCGCGATGAGTTACAAGGTGATGCGGTGGATATGGAAGGTGCTTCAGTGGCTTATGTATGTAAAAAACATGATACACCCTTTATTTTGGTGCGTACAATATCTGACAAAGCCAACAGTGAAGCTCCCGAGAATTTTGAAGCCTTTTTGCCGGAAGTTGTAGGTAATTCACTTGCCGTCATTCAACAAATTTTAGATAATACACACATTTAAATGACAACAGAAATACAAAAACTCATAGACCAATTACAACTACTACCACACATAGAAGGTGGTTATTACAAAGAAACCTATCGTAGTAATGAAAAAGTAATAAACCATGAAGGAGAAAGCCGAGATTTAACCACACTCATATACTTTTTATTGCCTTCAGGGAAGTTTTCTAAGTTTCATAAAATTGCGTCAGATGAAATTTGGCTATATCAACAAGGTGCGCCAGTGGCCATCCATTTATTACTTGAAGATGGAAGTCATAAAACTGAAATATTAGGCAGTGATTTGAGTAGTGGTCAACAATTACAGGTAATTATTCCTTCAAACACTCTATTTGGTGCGGAAGTTTTAGGGGATAATACGTATGCTTTGTCAGCCTGTATGGTTGCGCCAGGATTTGATTTTGCTGATTTTCAACTTTATACTGCAGAGACTTTGATGGAGATGTTTCCACAACATTATGAAATAATAGCACATTTGCATCAATAATATGATATTAACCGAAAAGATAAAAGGGGCTATTCGCACCATACCTGACTTTCCAGAACAAGGGGTTCAATATAAAGACATATCAACGCTGTTTTTAAAACCAGAGTTAATCAATGAAATTATATTAGAAAGTATTGCGTTATTACAACCGTATAATGTAGAAGTCATAGCAGGAGTAGAAAGCAGAGGGTTTTTATTAGGAGCGGCAATCGCAGCAAAAATGCAGCTTCCATTTGTGATGATTAGAAAAGCAGGAAAATTACCTGCAAAAACATACCAAGAGACTTATCAGTTAGAATATGGAACGGCTACCATAGAAATGCATTGTGATGCAATAGAATCTGGTAAAAGGGTTGCCGTTATTGACGATGTATTGGCAACGGGTGGAACACTTGGTGCAGCCTCTAATTTGATAAGAAAAGCAGGTTCAGAACCTGTTGTGGCATGCTTTATTGCTGAGTTGGAATTTCTAAATGGACGCCAAAAATTAGAAACATCAGGAACAAATGTTTTAAGTATTGTGAAATACTAAATACAAGAAATTGAGAATTGTCGGCTATCAGAAATTACAAAGCTGTGACTTTTAAGAAAACAATGGCGTTTTCCACAACAACAAGGTTTTTTTAGTAAGGTAAATTATAAAAAAGGGTGATTAAACTCTTTACTCTGTTTGGCTTCACTTAATGATTAAAGTGGAGGTTTCAATACATTAGTTAAACCATAAATTTCAGATAATTATTGGGTTTAAGTTTTCTCAAATGTGATTATTTATTGTTTAAGAATCAAATGTTATAACTTTGTCAAATGATTCGACGCGGTAATTTGGATGATGTTACACTTTTACATGAAATTGGAAGAAAAACTTTCGACGATACCTTTGGCAATACCTGTACAAAGGAAGACATGAGGGGTGTTTTAGATTTGTATTTTAATCCGGCACAAGTTCAGTTAGAATTATTAGACGATAATGACAACTTTTTCTTCTTTGAAGAAGATGGGTTAGTGAAAGGGTATATGCGTATCAATGCTAAACATGATTGCCCATTAGAGGCATTTCAAAATCGAAACTCTGTTGAGTTGGTAAGATTGTATGTGTTAAAAGAATTTCATGGAATGGGTATAGCCAATAAGCTCATGGATTTTGCAATAGATTTTGCCCGAAACAAAGGCTTTAATATGATGTATTTGTCAGTTTGGGAATACAATTTCCGCGCCCGAGGTTTTTATGAAAAACATGGCTTTTTGAATTCAGGAATAGAAAATGATTTCCCATTAGGGTCTACACCCCAAACAGATTATTGGTTTGTGAAAGATATTTAATAAAAAGCTATTAGAAGATGAGTGTTTTTTTTGGCTCCCCAAACGGGGCTATTCTCGAATCAATTTTGGGATGAGGATTTATGCAGCTTTGGTATAATAGGTTATAGTTAATTTTGGTAATATTTCTTTAGAGTCAAGTAACAAAATCTCTTTATTATGGTTAAGGGAAATTGCTAAAATATTATTATAATTCGCCAAAATTGATTTTATTTTGTAATTTTGGCGAATTATAACTTATCTTTATGAATAAAATTATTGGTAGAAAGTTTGAGCAGGCACTTCTCAAAGAAGCCATTGACAATGACAAGTCTGAATTAATTGCCCTATACGGGCGAAGAAGAATTGGTAAAACGTATCTGATACGTGAATACTTTAAGGCTAATCTTGTTTTTGAAATGTCAGGATTATTTGGAGGCTCATTAAAAGATCAACTTGAAACTTTCAATAAGGAACTCATTAAAAGAACAAAGAAGACTGAATTGGAGACTGCAAAATCATGGTTTCAGGCATTCACAATGCTTGAATCTTATTTGGGGGCTTTTAAATCAGGGAGTAAAAAAGTAATATTTATCGATGAATTTCCTTGGATAGCTACGCCCAAATCGAAGTTTTTAATGGCCTTTGAAAACTTTTGGAATACCTATTGCACAAAAAGGAATGATTTGATTGTGGTTATTTGTGGCTCTGCTGCTTCCTATATGGTTCAGAAAATAATAAAAAATAAAGGCGGACTGCATAATAGAATCTCAAGAAAAATACGTTTGCTTCCATTTAATCTATTTGAAACAGAACAGTTTTTGATAAAGAATGGTATAAAATATACTCGTTATGACGTGATACAAATTTATATGGCTTTGGGCGGGGTGCCGCACTATTTAGAAAAATTGTGCAAAGGGTTAAGTGCATCTCAAAATATCGATAAATTATGTTTTAGTAAAGATGGTATATTGAACGATGAGTTTAATCATTTGTTTGCTTCTCTATTTGATGAATCTGTGCGTCATATGAAACTTATAAAAACGTTGGCAAAATCAAATAAAGGGCTGACAAGGAATGAATTAATAAATCAAAGTAAAATATCGTCTAGTGGTGATTTTACTTCAAAACTTGAAGAGTTAATTGAATCTGGCTTTGTAACGGATTCTCCATACTATCAGAATAAGAAACAGCTCACACTTTATCGCTTATCCGATGAGTATTCTAGATTTTACTTGAAGTTTATTGACAATAACAAGAATGGTGGAGCTGGGACTTGGCAAAAACTTTATACTACCCAATCCTATCTCTCATGGTCTGGATTTGCTTTTGAAACGCTTTGCCTTAAACATATTCAACAAATCAAGAAGGCGTTGAGAATAGATGCTATTTATACAACGGGCAGCAGTTGGTTTAATGAAAATGCCCAAGTCGATCTATTGATTGACCGAAGCGATAATGTTATGCAATTGTGTGAAATGAAGTTTTATAATGCTGTTTTTACAATTGATAAATCATATTATATGAATCTGAAAAATAAAATTGTAGAGCTACAACAAGATACCAAAACTAGGAAAAATATTTTCGTAACGCTAATTACGACTTATGGAATTAAGGAAAATGAATTTAGCAAAGAATTAGTTCATAGTCACTTGGAAATGGATGTTTTATTTATTGATTAGTATTTATAATTCGCCAAAATCCATCAATTTAGTTTGTTTTGGCGGAATATGAAATTACCCCAAGCATGTAAACACAAAAAAGCCCCACAATACTGTGAGGCTTTTGGCTCCCCTTTTCGTCGAAAGATGCAACTATAATGCGATGATAGAGTATGTTACTATGAGGAAATTGAAGGGTTAAAGTTCCTGCAATTTTATAGGAAAGTCTTTATTATATCTCGGAAAATCAAGAAGAGAAACACAAGTACGCCCACGATAACTTCATTTCGGTACTTTTTAAGGAATTGAACTAACTTATCCATAAAACATAAAAAGGTTACACTACAAAAGTATAACCTTTTTATCATTTGTGCTCCCCAGGGTGGTCTATTCTCGAACCGATTTTGGGATGAATTGAGGGTCTATGCGACACTTAATTTTGCGTTAGTTCTTTGAAATCAAGAAGCATAGTTAAAGTACTGGCAAGTTTGAGACAGTTTACCTCCAACCGCCTCCCAATGCTTTGTAAATATTCACAGTTGCGTTGTATTGTCGTTTTTTTGTATGTACTAGTTCAAGTTTTGATTGTAAAGAACGGCTTTGTATCATTAAAACTTCAAAATAGGTTGCCCGTCCTGATTTGAACAAGTCGTTTGAAATGTCAATGGACTGCGATAATGCATTAACTTCTTTGGTTTTACGGTCGTGGATTTGTTCCAAATTTTTGATATTTGAAATTTCATTTGATACTTCAACATAACCGTTCAAAATGGTTTTCTGATAATTATACATTGCCTCTAATTGATTGACCTTTGCATTGTTGAATTGTGCTTTTATGGCACTTCGGTTTATTAGGGGTGTTGCCAAACTTCCTAACAAATTGTAAGCTAAAGACTGCGGAGAAGCGAAAAGAAAAGCTGTGTTGAATGCTTGAAAGCCCAAAGAACCTGTAATGTTGAATGATGGATAAAAAGCGGCTTTAGCTGCTTTTACATCAAATTTTGTTGCCAATAATTCAAACTCTGTTTGCTTTATGTCGGGTCGGTTTTTGAGTAATTGGGAAGGAATACCTGCTTTTATTTGTGTTGGAATTGGAGTTGTGAAATTGAATTTTTCCCTAAAAATTGGTTGCGGAAATCTGCCCAACAAAAAATTCATTTTGTTTTCGTTCTCTGTGATTTGTTGTAGGGTTTCAAATTCCAAACCTTGTGAGTTTAATACTTGTGCTTCAAACTGTTTTACCGCTAATTCATTGGCTACACCAGTTTCTTTCTGCACTTTTATTATTTCTAATGCGTCTTGCTGCAACTTAATTGTTTCACGGATTATGTCTAACTCATTGTCCAATGTAATCAATTCATAATAAGCATTTGCAATTTCAGAGACCAAATTTGTAAGCACTAAATGTGTGCCTTCCACGCTACTTAAATACCTTGAAAATGCCGCTTTCTTTTTGTTGCGAAGTTTGCCCCAAATGTCAATTTCCCAATTGGTTTGTATTCCTACAAAGTAGTCGGGTAAATTTGTTGGAATGATTTGTCCAGGTGTAATTTCTGTTGTTCTATTCCCTGCATCATCCATTGTATAGTAACCAAATTTGCGTTGCAAATAAGCAAAGTTTGAATTAACTGTTGGCAGCATGGCACCTTTGGTTAAACGCAAATCATTTCTTGCCATTTCAATTTTTTGCAAGGTCATCAGCACATCAAAATTGTTTTTCAGTGCAGTATCGATCAGTATGATTAAATCTTTATCTGCAAAAAAATCTTTCCACTTTATGTCTGCCGAATTGCTGCTGTCTTTTGTTTCTTCAAAAGATATTGGTATTTTTTTTCTATCGTTCTTTACAATAGTTTCGGGTGTTTTGCAACTCAAATAAACAATGCTAACTAATATCGAAAGTATACCTAAATTTTTTTTAAGTGATTTCATCTGTTGTTCTCAATTTCTTCTGTTAATGGATTTTCTGCTTCTGTGTCAATCAGCAAGTTTTTCTCTGAAATTCTTGCAAAAATGTAGTAAAGCCCTGGAACGATTATTACTCCGAAAATTGTTCCGAAAAGCATACCACCTGCGGCTGCTGTGCCTATTGTTCTGTTACCTACTGCACCTGCACCACTTGCAAAAACGAGTGGTAATAAACCTGCTATAAAGGCAAATGAGGTCATTAAGATTGGGCGTAACCTAACCGTTGCTCCTTCAATGGCTGCTTGAAAAACTGTCCGCCCTTCACGATGTTTTTGAACGGCAAACTCCACAATCAATACGGCATTTTTGCCTAACAAGCCAATAAGCATAACCATTGCTACCTGTGCATAAATATTGTTTTCAAGTCCCAAAATGGTTAACAGGAAAAATGCTCCGAAAACACCAGTAGGCAAGGAAAGAATCACAGGCAAAGGCAATACAAAACTTTCGTATTGTGCTGCCAATAGTAAATACACAAATAGCAGACAGATAATAAAAATGTAAATAGCTTGGTTTCCTGTGGCTACTTCATCTCTTGTAATACCTGCCCAGTCAATGTCGTAACCTCTAGGTAGTTTAGTTTTTGCAACTTCTTGAATAGCTGAAATTACCGCACCGCTGCTATAACCTGCTTTTGCTTCACCATTTAATTCTGCCGATGGATACATATTATAACGTGTAATTTGGTCAACACCATACACTTTTTCAATATCCATAAAAGCGGACAGTGGAATCATTTCGCCAACATCGTTTTTAACAGTTAGTTTTAAAATATCTTCTGGTTTAGCACGATATTCGGGCAATGCTTGCACCATTACTTTATACATTTGGTTAAACTTGATAAAGTTTGTAGCGTATTCGCTGCCAAGCATGGTTTGTAAAGTTCCCATTGCATTGTTTACCGTTACACCTTTTTGTGCAGCTTTGTCATTATCAATATGTAGCATAAACTGCGGATAACTGGCATCAAAAATGGTAAATGCACTTGCTATTTCTGGTCGGGCTTTTAAATCTAGAAGGAATTGGTTTACTATTGCTTCCATTTTTTTGAAATCACCGCTTCCTGTTTTATTCAAAAGGCGTAATTCAAAGCCGCTTGCATTACCATAACCAGGTACTGCTGGAGGTGGAAAAAACTCAATTTTAGCGTCTTTAATATGTTTTGTTTTTTCTTCAATGATTGCAATAACATCATCCACACTTTCTGTTCTGTTGTCCCAATCTTTTAGGTTAATTAAGCAAGTGCCATAAGTTGCCCCTGTTCCATCCGACAAGATATTTGTTCCTGCTAATGAAGAAACGGATTGTATGGCATCAACACCCAAACACGATTTTTGAACTTCATTAACAACTGCTTTTGTACGCTCCAAAGTTGCACCCGAAGGAGTTGTTATACTTGCATAAAAAGTGCCTTGGTCTTCGTTTGGAATAAAACCCGAAGGCAAAATTTTACCTAAACCCCAAGTTCCCAAACAGAAAATAAGCAATGCCAAGAATGTAATTACTCTTCTGTTTACTATATAACCAAGCAGTTTTTGGTAACGGTTTGAAAGTTTGTTGTAACGGTTATTGAAACCATCTAAGAATTTGTTTAACCAGTTTTTCTTTTTCTCTTTTCCGTGTGTGTTTTTTAGTAGCATGGCACATAAGGCAGGGGTTAATGTCAAGGCACTAATTCCTGAAAGCACGATTGAGATCGCCATTGTAACCGAAAATTGTCGGTAGAAAATACCCACAGGGCCAGACATAAATGCAACAGGAATAAATACTGCTGACATTACTAATGTGATTGCAATAATCGCCCCGCTAATTTCTTTCATTGCTATTTCGGTTGCCGTTTTTGCATCTATGTTAAGTTCTTCCATTTTGGCATGAACTGCTTCAACTACTACAATTGCATTGTCAACCACAATTCCAATTGCTAAAACCAATGCAAACAAGGTTATTAGGTTAATAGAAAACCCAAATAGTTGCATAAAAAAGAATGTTCCAACAAGCGAAACGGGCACTGCAATGGCAGGAATTAATGTAGAACGGAAATCACCCAAAAAGATAAATACTACCAATGCCACCAATAAAAATGCTTCTAATAATGTTCTCAAAACTTCGTGTACCGAAGCATCTAAAAATTTAGAAACATCATAGCTCATTTCATAGTCCATTCCATTAGTGAAAGTTGATTTTTTGATTTCAGTCATTCTCAACTTTACATTTTTTATTACCTCACTTGCATTAGAACCTGGCAATTGTTTAAGCATAATTGCAGCACATGGCTTGCCGTTTAGTTTGGCTTCCACATCAAAATAAATAGTGCCAAACTCCACATCCGCAATGTCCTTTACTCTTAAAATTTGTCCGTTAATGGTTGATTTTATGGCAATATTTTCAAACTCTTCTTTGGTATTGTATTTACCTGTGTATTTAATTACATACTGTAAGGCTTGTGCTTTTTTATCAGAACTTTCACCCACTTTTCCAGGAGCTGCTTCTACGTTTTGTTCTTCTAAAGCTGTTAAAATATCTTCGGTTGATAGTTTGTAATTGAGCATTTTATCGGGTTTTAACCAAACCCTCATTGCATATTCTTTTGCACCTAAAATATCTGCATAGCCAACACCGTTTACACGTTTTAATTCTGCCAAAATATTGATATCGGCAAAGTTATAAAGGAACTTTTCTTCAACCGTTGTATCGTTGCTGTATATGTTCAAATACATCAACATTGCGTTTTCTTCCTTGGCAATTTTTACCCCATTACGGATAACTTCGGCAGGCAATTCACCCATTACGGCAGCTACTCTATTTTGAACGTTAACGGCAGCTACATCTGGGTTTGTTCCTATTTCAAAAAGTATTTGTACAACTCCTACACCATCGTTTCCAGCATCACTACTCATATATTTCATTCCTGGAACTCCATTTATGGCACGTTCTAAAGGAACAATTGCTGCTTTTGTAACTGTTTCTGCATTTGCACCAGTGTATTCTATGGTGACGTTTACTTCGGGTGGAGCTATACTTGGGAATTGGGTCATTGGCAACTGAGTAAGTGCCAAACCACCCAATATCAATATCATTAAAGATATTACTATGGACAGAACAGGTCTGTGAATAAATTTATTAAACATCTTTATTGCGTTTTTAATTGTGAAATAACTTGTTGCATCGGCACAAAATCAGTTACGATTTTATCGCCTTCTTTCACGGTTTGTATGCCTTCGTAAATTATTTTATCATTTGCAGAAAGTCCGCTTTCAATAACATACAGTTGCGGCAAACGCTGCTTTATTACTATGTTTCTTTGCTTTACAACATTGTTTGCATCTACAACAAAAACATAAAATTTATCCTGAATTTCAAAGGTTGCTTTTTGAGGAATTAGCAAAGCATTTTTTATGTTGCTTGTTAATTGCACTTTGCCACTTGAACCATGTTTGAGCAACAAATCAGGATTTGGAAATATTGCCCTAAAAGCAATGTTCCCTGTGTTTTTGTCAAACTCCCCTTCAATGGTTTCAACTGTTCCTTTGTATTTGTGGGCTTTTGCGTTTGCCAAGAAAAGGGTGATGTTGTTTTTCTCTCCGTTTACTTTTTTGGTGGTGTAGTCCAAATATTCCTTTTCCGAAACATTGAAATAGGCATATACTTCTTTGTTGTTTGAAAGTGATGTAAGCAAAGTTCCTTCATCAATCAAACTGCCTGTCTTAAAAGGAATGCGGTTAACTGTTCCGTCAAAAGGTGCTTTGATCTCCGTTAGAGATAAATTAATGCTTGCACTTGCTTCATTGGCTTTTGCCTCGTCAATCCGTGCATTGGCAGCATCCAAATTGGCTTGTGCTTTTTCCAATTCTGTTTTAGAAACAATGTTTTTGTCGGATAAAGTTTTTACGTTTTGTAGTTCTAATTCGGCAGTTTTTGCTTCAGCAATTACAGTTTTTAGCATTGCTTTTGCTTTCAAAAGTTCCTGATTAAACTCCTTATTGCTAATGCTGAAAAGGGTTTGTCCTGCTTTAACAGGTTTTCCTTCGTCAACATAAATTTTTTCTATGTAGCCCTTGATTTTTGCCCTTATTTCTACATTATGTAATGATTGTATTTCGGCAACATATTCACTTGTGTATGTGGTGTCCACCAAAAGTGGGCTGGTTAAAGGGAATTTCCCTGGTTCAGTTTTGTTTTCTTCGGTTGATGTGCAAGCCGCAAAGCCCACAACGATGCTAAATAGCAATACTATCTTGTTCATTGATTTTATGAAATTGTTAAAAATGATAATGAGTTTGGAGATTACTCCAAACCAAAAGGCAATTCAATTTTTTGAATGGCTTAAATTAAAAACAGCTGAAAAGGTGAATTAGGACTTGGGTGGTGGAGGCACAATTTCGGGGTGAAATTGTGAGCTGTATTGCTCATCATAATAGGTTAAAGCAATTATGGAGAGTCCGTTGTTGAAATTTTTGTCGTTCTTAACTTCTGTTCGATGGAAATAAACAAAATCTTTTTTAAGGTCAAAACTATTGCCGTCTTCTGTGTCTTTTTCATCGTGTTCGGCAATTGCATTTTCAATATTTAAAACTTCTTCTAGAATAAGTTCGGCAACACTTTCGATATCGTTGTAAGACAGATCTTCGGGAATATAGTCGGGCTTTGCATCTGGAGTGTCCACACTGCAGTTGAAGATATGAAACGCCATCAGTAGACAAATAAGTCGGAAAATAATATGGTGTCTGAAGCGTTGCATTTTGCGTTCAAAATTACATAAAATTCCTTACTGATTTAGGAAAAAATCACTCATCTATTTAAAAACTTAGATTTAATAGGGAAGCAAGAAATCATTAGCAAGATATTGAGAGATTTATTGGTTTATGGAAATGGAGTATATCGAACCACCAAACTCAGTATTTGGACATTTCTAATCCTCAATGATAACAAGGGTTTTTAAGAATCTGGCATAAAAAAAGGCGACATTTCTGTCGCCTTGTTTTGTTTTGCTCCCTGACCTGGGCTCGAACCAGGGACCTAGTGATTAACAGTCACTCGCTCTAACCAGCTGAGCTATCAAGGAATCTATCCGATTTTTTTTTAATTAGAGTTTGTTTTCACTCACTCTAACCTCCCGATAGCTATCGGGAGAGCTATCAAGGAATTTCCTAAAAGGAGTGCAAATATAAATATTTTTCGGGAATGACAAAAAATATTTTTAAGTTTTTATTTATTAATCTTTTTGAGTTAAAAATTTTAAGTATGAACTGACGTGTCTATCCTTCTTACTCTCATAGATATCAGCTATTGTAACCATAATGCCCGTTTCTTCTACATCACCAAAATGATGGTTTATACAGGTCGGAAATGTCTTCATCGTAGGACTTGTATTCATGTATGAATTAAACAAAGGCGGAATGTTTTCGCCTAATTCTCTTACTTTACCATTTAATAAGTGATGACCCTCTTTGTAATCTAACTCTTTTAATGATTCAACAAATGATGTTGTGTCATGTCCAATCTCTACCGGATGTTCTACTTTAATTAGTTGTTCTTGGTCAGGGAAATAATGGTGCATAAATGATAATATTAAGTCTCTAGCCTCTTTATCAAAGTGAGTATACATGGTCACCTTTCCAAAGAAGTAATGAACCTCAGGATGCATTACAATTAGAGCTCCCAAACCATCCCATAAATTATCTAAACTAAATAAGCCTTTTCTGTTTTCGGCACTTGGCTGATATTTGGGCTGAACAAAGGAACGACCTAGCTCAATAGTAGATAAAAAATAAAAGTTTTTCATCTTATCGCTAAATTTGTAAATTTCTGTCGTGGCTAAATGATAGTCGCCATTTTCTTGCCTCGCATCTATCGTTTTAATGTATCTGTAACCGCCAATAATTTCTTTGTCTTGTGGTTGCCATACTATTAACTGTTTGTAAGCAGTTGGTCCAAAATCAAACTCATCTAAATCACAATCTTTCCCTGTACCTCCACCTGCTGCTCTAAATGACAATTCCCTTAATCTCCCAATTTCTCTAAGAACATTTGGTGCTGTATGGCAGTCAACAACATACAATTCATTTCCGCCATTATTGGTGGGACGAATAAAATGGTCTTGCTCTAATTCTTTAATTAATAGGTCACGATCAATTGGCGCTATTATTTCATTCATACCTCTATTTTAAGTGTGTAAATATAGTTGTTTATTGTTTGAATTGGTTATAATACGTTTCAAAATCTGCATTAGGCTCGTCTTTTAATTTGTAGACAAAATGACGCATCGCATTGGCTATTTTATGATGCTCACCTATATTTTTAATTAAATACGCAGGTATTGGTTTCCCAAAATAAATAGTAACTGTTTGGCCTTTCAATTTGAACATTTCACTTGGTAATAGCAACATTTCAATGTTTATTTTAATACCTAATCTTTTGCGCCACATGGCGATATTGTAAAAGCGTTTACTGTTGTTGCCATCAATAAATACTGGAATAATATCAGATTGATATTTCACTGATTTAGTAATAAAACTTTTATGCCATTTTAAATCAAATATTTTACCTTCTTGTTTGCGCGAAACTAAGCCTGCAGGAAAAATTAAGGTTGCACTCTCCGAAGCAAACTGATTTTCAACTTCGATTAATGAATTTTTGGCATTTGTTCCGTGTTTATTTACACCCAAGAAAATACCTTGTAATGGTTTTACGTTTAATAAAATGTCATTAACGATAAAACGAACATCAGGTCTTATTTTGTGTACTTCACTGATAAAACCCATACCGTCCAATCCACCCAAAGGATGGTTAGATGCCAATATCAATCTTCCTGTTTTTGGTACGTTCTCTTGGTGTCTAGACTGAATGGTAACGCCAATCTCGTCGAAACAACCACGCGCAAAATCAACTCCTTTTTTTCCTCTTGTTCTTTCAATAACTCTGTTCATATCGGTTTGATGTAACAAACGCTCCAAAAAACTAAATATAAAGCCAGGTAGCCATTTTGCTAACTTAGGATTCTTGTCTTTAAAGACCTTTCGAATATATATTGGGGCGATATCTTCGCTCTCTTTGTTCATACTGCGAATATGAGAAAATAAATGATAATTTCAACAAAAGTAAAAAAAAAACTATTTTTGAAGCATGACAAACATAACTCCCCCTTTTAATTTTAATAAATGGATTGAAGAAAATAGACATCTTTTGAAACCACCTGTTGGAAATAAAAATTTAACCATAGGTGCTGGAGATTTTATTGTAATGGTGGTTGCTGGACCTAATGCCCGCAAGGATTACCACTATAATGAAACGGAAGAGTTTTTCTACCAATTGGAAGGAGATATTAATGTTAGAATTCAACAAGATGGTAAAGCAGTAGATATTCCTTTAACTGCCGGAGACATGTTTTTGTTGCCTGCAAAAGTTCCCCATTCGCCTGTTCGTTCTGCCAATTCTTTGGGTTTGGTAATAGAAAGAGTGCGTGCTGGTAAAGGTTTTACTGACGGATTAATGTGGTTTTGCGAAAAATGTAACCACCCTTTACATGCTTATCATTTTGAATTAAATGACATCGAAAAAGACTTTATTCCTCGTTTTAAGGAGTTTTATGGCAATGAAGATTTGCGTTCTTGTAAATCATGCGGTCATATAATGGAAACTGACCCTAGGTTTGTTTAAAGACAGGTTAACCTTTTTCTAATCTAAATCTCTCACGCTTAAATTCAGAATATTTAAGTGGGTTTTTAGCCAATTCATCTGATTCATTTCTGGTATGATACAAATGAACTGCTTCGAATAATGCATTGGTGAAACTCAAGTTGCTTGCAATGTTTTTACCCACTAGGTCATAAGCTGTGCCGTGGTCGGGACTTGTTCTAATAATAGGAAGACCCGCAGTGTAATTAACGCCATCTTCAAAAGCCATGCTTTTAAAAGGAATTAAGCCTTGGTCGTGGTACATGGCCATTACTAAATCAAATTTAGAATACAATTTCATTCCAAAAAAACCGTCAGCACTGTAAGGACCCATGCAAAAAATACCTTCTTCTTTGGCTTGTTTTATTGCAGGATCTATAATGGTTTGTTCCTCTTGTCCCATTTTACCATTATCACCGTTGTGTGGATTTAAACCCAATAATGCAATTTTTGGTTTGTTGATTCCAAAGTCGGTTTTTAAACTCTCGTGAGCTATTTTTACTTTTTTTAGAATTAATTCCGTTGTAATTGTTTGCGCAATTTTACTCACCGGAATATGTTCTGTAATTAATCCCACACGAATATCGTCATTAAATAAAACCATTAATGACTCCGATTTTTTATATGCTTTGGTAATATGACCTGTATGTCCTGTAAAGCCTTCTGCAGTTTTTACGGTTGACTTATCCAAGGGTGCAGTAACAATGGCGTCTAAGTTCCCTGCTAAAGAATCAACTAGCATTCTGTCCAATGCCATTAAGGCTTCCTTACCTGAACCTTCATCGGCTTTACCTAACGAAATTTCAAATGCTTCCTGACTGCTAGCTATTAAGTTGAGCTGATTGGGTTTTGCCTCTTTTATGTCTCTAATTAATACATAACTAGGTTGTTCCATATTCAGCAGCTTTTTGTAAAAAGAGAATGATTTTGGATTGGCGTATAATACTGGCGTACAGTGTTCGTAAATAAAAGAGTGCTGAAATGTTTTTAAAATAACTTCAAACCCAATTCCATTAGGGTCGCCTTGTGAGATGCCTATGATTGGTAATTTCATGTTACTTTTTAGTTGTTGAACATTGTTTGCTTAAAAAATCAATCATCATTCTTACACCAACTCCTGTTCCACCAATGGTTTGATAACCTTTTTCTGCATGATTAAATGCGGTACCTGCTATGTCTATATGCATCCAAGGGTAGTCTGTAAAATGTTCTAAAAATTTAGCGGCACTAATTTGTCCACCTTCTCCTTTACCCAAATTGCTCATGTCCGCAACAGATGATTTTAACTCGTCTGCGTAATCTTTCCACAATGGAAACTCAATTAAACGCTCAAATACGGCATAACTGCTTTCAAACATTTGTCCTTTGAATTCATCATTTGCAGTGCCCATCATAGCCGATGCATAAGGTCCTATTGCTCTAACAGCAGCGCCAGTTAAAGTAGCAAAATCTATTACTAATTCTGGTTTTAGTTTTTTAGCAAAATGTAAAGCATCTGC
Source organism: Bacteroidia bacterium (assembly GCA_044373665.1). Classification (GTDB taxonomy): domain Bacteria; phylum Bacteroidota; class Bacteroidia; order NS11-12g; family UBA955; genus JABMMZ01. The sequence goes on along the minus strand of JBIPNH010000003.1, from coordinate 44,181 downwards.
TAATACTAATCTTCCTTCGGCATCTGTGTTTAATATTTCAACAGTTGTGCAGCTGTACATCGTTATTACATCGCCGGGTGCATAACTATTTTCTCCAATCCAATTGTCTGTTGCAGGCACTAATCCAACAACGTGTAAAGGAAGTTTTAAAAGTGCAATAGCATACATAACGCCTGCCACAACTGCACTACCTGCCATGTCGCACTTCATAAAATCCATACTTTGCGGCGTAGGTTTTAAGCTTAATCCACCTGTATCATATACAATCCCTTTACCAACTAATACAAATGGTTTCTTGTTAGTGGCGTTTTTAGGCTTGTATTCCATAATATTAAATGTCGGTGGTATTTTACTGCCTTTGTTTACAGCCAATAATCCGCCCATTTTCTGTGTTGCTATTTTAGCCTCATTCCAAACCTCTAATTTAAAACCTGCCTCTTTGCTGAGTTTTTTAAACTCCTCGGACAACTGAATTGCATTTAAATAACTTTGAGGTTCGTTCACTAAGTCTCTGGCTACGTAAGTCGCTTTAATGATAGTGTTAAGTTCATGAAGCGCCTCTTCTGTCATTTTTTTGCAAATAATATGTATGGAGGTTAATGTATTTTTAACATCTTCTGATTTGGTTTTGTATTTTAAAAACTGGTAATTTTTTAATGCAATTCCCTCTGATAATGCAAGCGCAGATGAAGCTTCGTCTGAAAAAATAGCAGCTTGACTTACTTTATTGTGATTAAGTTGTTTTGATAGTTCTGCACCAACAGTTCTTAATTTTTCTTTTTGCTCCCAATGGTTCGGATTTTCTGTGATTACTATGTAATGATATAGTTCGCCATTGTAGAAATACAGCCATTGTTTTTTGTTCTTAATGGCATCTATAATTGCTTTGTTCTCCTTTGGAGTCAAGGACTTTAAAGACTTAAAACCAACACTGTTTATAATGGTAATAATATGGTCGGCAACGCTTGCTTTCGCTTTTATTTGTATGTTCAACATAAGTTAGGGCAAAGTTAATAAGAATGGATGGTATTTCAAATAATCGTTTTCTATTGGTAAACGTGTTATTTGTATAATAAAAAATTTTTTGAGGTGGTGAAAGAAAACAGGACCCAAAAACTAAGTCATATGAAAGCTCTACCAAATTTTAATTCTTTCGCTTTCTGGTAACCACATTTTATCGCCTTCTTTTAAATCAAACGCTTTGTAAAATTCATTTAAATGTCTCAATGGTCCATTGATTCTTTGTCTAGCAGGGGCATGTGGGTCGGTAAGTATTCTGTTGCGCAATTCTTCGTCTTTGATATTGTTATGCCATACTTGAGCCCAACTTAAAAAGAATCTTTGTTGCCAAGTAAAACCATCAATAGGGGCAGGTTCTTTTTTGCCTTTCATTGACCTAACTAAGGCGTAATATGCCAATGTAAGTCCACCCAAATCTGCGATATTTTCGCCAATGGTTAATTCGCCATTCACAAAAACTTGAGGCAATACCTCAAATTTGCTGAAATAGGAAATATAGCTTTTGCTTAAATTATTAAAATTAGTAAAGTCAGCTTCAGTCCACCAATTTCTTAAGTTACCTACTTCATCATATTGAGCCCCTTGATCGTCAAAACCATGGGTGAATTCATGACCAATAACCGCAATAATACCACCGTAATTAATAGCATCATCAGCATTAGGATTAAAAAATGGTGCTTGTAAAATGCCCGCAGGAAAAACGATTTCATTGTTCAACGGATTGTAATAAGCATTAACAGTTTGTGGCGACATGTACCAACGTTTTTTGTCAACCGGTTTGCCAATGTCTTTTACCATTTTTTTGTGACTCCATTCGCTGTTCGAAATTACATTGGCAATTAATGTGCTAGGTGTAATATTAATGGCTGAATAATCGTCCCATTGGTCAGGATATCCAATTTTATAAGTGAAAGTAGATAGTTTTTTCTTTGCCATTTTTTTAGTGCTTTCGCTCATCCAAACCAATTGGTCTATTCTTTCGCCATATACGGCACGAACATTTTCTATCATTTCAGATACTTTTTGTTTGGACTCTTCAGGGAAATATTTTTTAGTATAAAGTCTGCCTAAAATGTTGCCTTCTCCAATGCTTTCTGTAATATCGATTGCTTGAATCTCGCGTTTTTTCTGTTCTTTAATGCCACTTTTAATAACGCCATAAAAATTAAACCTTTCATTCTTAAAGGCTGACGGTAGGTAGGTGCTGTATGAAATAATCAGTTTGTACAAAGTGTATTGTTTTAAAACATCAACCGGAACACTACTCAAAAGGGTGTTTAGCTTTTGGTAATATTGAAGGTTTTGAACCACAACTGTATCGGTTATTACTTGTTGTTGTGCAGCAAAATTAACCCAATCAATGTCTTTGCTTTGTTTCTGTAAATCTTTTAATGCGACTTTATTGTATGTTTTAAGAGGGTCTCTTAATTCAACATTACTCAATTGAATGGAAGCTAATTTGGTTTCAAAGTCAAGCAAAGATTTGCCAATATTAGCTTTTGATTTACCACTTAACTTCATTAAATTATCTACGTGTTTTACAAATTCATTGCGAATGCTTTTCATGCGTTCATCATTTCCTGAATAGTAGCTTTTTTCACCCAAACTTAAACCACCTTGAACCATTTTAACAGCATTCATTGCGCTGTTTTTGTCGTCGGCATCAACATAAATACCCACCACACTTGGTACGCCTACAATTTGCAATTTACCACTTAGTGCCACCCATTGGTCCAACTGTTTTACTTGTTCAATTTCGTTGATATAGTTTTGCAATGGACTTAGCCCCAATTTTTCAATCAACATGGTGTCCATAAACGAACGATACATGTCAGCTATTTTTTGCTCATCCGATTGCGGTTTGTTCGATTTGTTTTTTGAAACCTCATCAATGATACCCTTTAGTTTAACTTCTGAATTTTCTTTGTCTAAAATGCCAAAAGCTCCCCAAGTTCCCTCAGTAGAAGGGATTGGATTTAGTTTTTTCCAACCTCCATTTGCAAAACTGTCAAAATCATCTTGTGGTCTGTATCTTCGGTCGAGGGAGCTCGTGTCAAAACCATCGTTTATTGCCACTTCTTCTGTTTGTGGCGCACTTGTTGAACTACATTGAGTTAGAGTGCTTAAAATAAGACAAGCCAAAAAGCCATTGTAAAGGGTTTGTTTCATGTTAGCAATTATACTTGTTTTTTATTAATTTCGTGGATTCAATGAATAAAAATTTTAAACTTTTTGCTCTTTTGATGCTTTTCTTCCATACAGGAATTGCAAATGTAAATGCTCAACCCTTACTAAAATTTGATGTAGATACAGCTCAGTTTGGAAAAGTATATGCTGGAGATACTTTCTTTTACGACTTTGGTTTTACCAATATTGGTAATGAGGATTTAATCATCAAACAAGCTTGGCCTGCCTGCGGTTGTACTACTCCAACATTTACAGAAGGGGCAATAAAACCAGGTGAAAGAGGTGTGATAAAAGTACAATTTAGAAGTGCCGGTTTTGCAGGACAAACCATGGTCAAACAAATCATTGTGATTAATAATGGGGCCGAAAAATATGCTGTTTTTAAAGTGAAAGTGATCGATAAAGCGATTGAAGAAGATATTTTAAAACATAAAAATCAATCGAGAACCGCTGTACCTAAAAAGAAGAAAAAGAAATCGAAATCTATAAAATTTAAACCTATCTCTACTCCCGAATTTTAACCCATGAAAAAAATACTAATAACTGGTGCTAATGGTTTGCTTGGTCAAAAATTAGTTGATTTATACCTTCAACATTCTGATAAGCATTTTATAGCGACTGCCAAAGGGCCTTGCAGACATCCTCAAAAGGACAATTTACATTACATTGATTTGGACATCAGCAATGAAGCACAAGTAATGGAGGTCCTAATAAATGAACGACCAGATTGCGTTATCAATACGGCTGCCATGACCAATGTAGATGCTTGTGAAACAGATAAAGAGGGTTGCGATACTTTAAATATTCACGCAGTTCAATACTTGGTAAATGCTTGTAACGAAATAAAGGCTCATTTGATTCATATTTCTACCGATTTTATTTTCGATGGCACCCATGGTCCTTTGTCTGAGGAGGAAATTCCCAATCCAATTAGCTATTATGGATTGTCAAAATTAAAGGGGGAACAAATTGTATTAACGCAATCTCATCACTACGCCATATTAAGAACGGTGTTAGTGTATGGTGTGGTTTCCGACATGAGTAGAAGCAATATTGTGCTGTGGGCAAAGGGGGCATTTGAAAAAAAACAGACTTTAAATGTTGTTAACGACCAATACCGAACACCAACTTTAGCCGAGGATTTGGCGATTGGTTGTTTTTTAGCTGAGTCTAAAAATGCTGAGGGGATTTATCATATTTCGGGTAAGGACTTTTTTAGAATAGATGAATTGGTAATGGAAGTAGCTGATTTTTTTGGATACGACAAAGGGTTAATTAACACCACTGCTTCAACCGTTCTTAATCAAGCGGCCAAAAGACCACCCAAAACGGGATTTATAATAGAAAAAGCGGAAAAAGAATTAGGCTATAAACCACATTCTTTTAGAGAAGGCTTAGCGCTTATACAAAGTCAATTAGAACAACGATGAATTTAATTTATGTATTTTTAGGGGGCGGAATTGGCGCTTGTTTAAGATACTTGTTAACTCAGGTTCTTGGCAAATCAGATGGACATCAATTTCCTTTTAATACATTTATAAGCAATTTATTAGGTTGCTTTATGATTGGACTTTTGTTTAGTTATTTTTTTAAAGCTAAATTATCAGAACAATACACTTTGTTTTGGATTGTAGGCGTTTTAGGCGGTTTTACTACATTTTCATCTTTTGGATTAGAGTTTGTTGCCTTGTTTAGAAATGGTCATATTTTCACTGCCTTTACTTATGCTTTGTTAAGTAATTTGTTGGGAATATCTCTTGCATTTATTGGCTTACAGTTAGCAAAATGAGTGTATAAATGAATGTTAGAATTTGCTACGTTAGTTGTAAAATAAAAATAATTGACTTCAACATAAAAAAACCTTAAATTTGTAAAACATCATCTTATGAAAAAATCTGTCTTTACTTTTTTATTTGTTTTGCTTGTCCAATCGGCACAGGCCTTACAGATTTTTATACCGATGGATGAAACCCAAAAAGACCATTTAAAGGCTTATGGTATTGCTTTTTATGTACTTAAATCAGGAGGAGAGGTGGATTGGTTGCTCAATTACCAAGGGGGCAGTTTTATGTTTACGTTTAATGCAGCTCAAGAAAGTGAATGTAAAGTAAGGGGAGTTTCTTATCAAATAGTAACGGAAGCCAAAGCCAATGCTATTTATGCCGAAATTTCAAATCCCGAAGTAAACATGGAAACCGTAAAGTTGCTTAAAGTTCCTAAAATTGCGGTTTACACGCCCAAAAATAAACAACCTTGGGATGATGCCGTTACAATGGTAATGGAATATGCCGAAATACCATACGACAAAGTGTTTGATGACGAAGTGTTACAAGACAAACTATTATTGTATGATTGGCTGCACCTTCATCACGAGGATTTTACGGGTCAGTATGGAAAGTTTTGGTACAATTACAGAAACACGTCTTGGTATCAGGAGGAGGTTAGGGAGAATGAAGCTTGTGCCGTACGAAATGGGTTTACCAAAGTGTCGCAATTGAAATTAGCGGTCGCCAAAAAAATAAGAGATTTTTGTTTGGGAGGCGGATTCCTTTTTGCCATGTGTAGTGCCACCGATACTTATGACATAGCTTTAGCAGCCGATGGTGTAGATATTTGCGAAAGTGTATTTGATGGCGATGCTGCTGACCCCGATGCACAAGAAAAATTAAACTTTAACCAAACCTTTGCATTCAAGGATTTTACCTTGGAACGAGGACCAATGACCTATGAACATGCCAGTATAGATAATACCCACACGCGGTTTGTAAACGAAAGCAGTGATTATTTTACCTTGTTCGATTTTAGTGCAAAGTGGGATGTAGTTCCAGCTATGTTGTGTCAAAACCATACCAATACCATTAAAGGATTTATGGGACAAACCACTGCATTCAAAAAACAATACATTAAAAGTGAAGTGGTTATTATGGGTGATTATGCACCTGCCAACGAAGCCCGCTATATTCATGGAAGTATAGGAAAAGGGACGTGGACTTTTTACAGTGGTCACGACCCCGAAGATTACCAACACATGGTAGGGGAGCCACCTACTAATTTGCAATTGTTTCCCAACAGTCCAGGTTATCGTTTGATTTTAAACAATGTGTTGTTCCCAAGTGCAAAGAAGAAAAAATTAAAAACGTAATTGATTTAAGATTTTTTAGTCTCAGACAGTCTCAATTTTTCCTTACAATTTTCGTATTTCCGTTTGTAGTTTTCTTTGGCTTCTCGTTCAGATTTAACCAAGTCATCCAAAGTTTTTATGGTAGCATCTTTTGAACTAATCGTTTCATTACATTGAGTAATGTATTTGTTAAGTAAAAATATCTCAGAGTTTTCGGATGTAGAAGTATTAAAATGATTAGGAAGGTCATTTTTTACTAATTCCAAAAAAGAGAGGTTAAAATAATCGGCTATGGCAGGGATGTGTTTATAGTAATTAAGCCTTTCCCCATTTAATATTTTCGAAAACTCACCTTGAGAAATGCCGATAAATTTGGCTAAGATTTCTAGTTTGGTTTGTTTTTCTCTTATTAGTTTTTTAATTTTAGGCAAAATCCAATCGTTTTCATTATTCATTGTTACAAACTTATAACAGAAAGTTGTTTTAAACAATATAGCATATTTGTGACATTATTGGCATTTATTCCACTTTTATTCCAAAAAATAGAGTAAAAGTGGAATAAAGTATTCCTTTTTATTCAAAAAAAATCTATATTAATTTGTAATGTTGAAAGGCAAAAGAGACGGCCGCTCACCCGACCCCGATACCCTGAAAGCTGAAAAAGGTAAGAGTAAGCAAAAAAATAAATATAAAAAAAGTCATGAAAAAAGTAGTAAAATTGTCTCTCCTCTCTGTCTTAATGTTTTTTGGATTAGTAGGATTTGTAAATGATGTTTCAGCAAAAAAAATACAAATTAATACTACTGTAAAGGACGCCAATGGAAAAACATGGGAAATTAAAGGTTGGATCGAAGTAGATATGTGTTGTCCTCCAAGTTTAGAACATTGGGATTTGTGGGTAACAGATGGAGATGGGAAAAAACATCATTTTGTTGGAATTGCATATCAAAGCGGAAATGGAGGAAAAACTGGAAATGAAAGTAATGGGTACAAAATGAATGTATTTAGTGAAACAGGCATAGAGGAACCATTAGATGTTATACCATGGGGAAATATTATCGTTGAAATGAAAAAGATAACTGCAAATACAAATGAATAGTAAAATAATAGTCTTAGTAATGGGTTGTTTAATTATTTCTTGTAATAATAAACCCAATCAAGTTTCAGTTGATTCTTCAATAATTGGGATTTGGCGTGTAGATAGTTTTGTGAGGACATCTGATAACATAAATAAAATTGAAGATCTCCTTTTAACTTCGGTTGATTATTCGGGAATGATTTTTAAATTTTCAGAAGAAAAGTTGCAAATATATACACCATCAATGGAGTTGGAAGAACAAGAAATTATTCAATTTATTGGGGGTGACTCTATTTTAATTGGTGAAAATAAAGCTTTGTTTCTAAATTCTGATAACAAGTTAGTCTTGAGTTTTAATGAAGGAAACTATTACTTGAGCAAAAGTTTGAAAACGCCCTGAAAATTGAAAACAAAAAAATTAATAAACTTATGCATTGTTGCCGTAAGTACTAATAAATACTTGCGGTAACAATGTTTTTTTTAAGATGACATCCTTATTGCCGCTCACCCGACCCCAATACCCTGAATGCTCTCGCGATAGCTATCGGGAGGTAAGAGTAAGCATTAAATATAAAACATGAATACCATAAAATCAAAATACGAAAACCTAATTCTAATTGGTTTAATAGTTGTACTCTTATTACATCAAATCAATGTAATGGGCAGATTAATGGTTGTAATACCCTATGTTGTATTTATAATGTATTATAACCCCTATAAAATTTTAACTCAAATAATCCATAAAACAGGATTGATGTCTATAGCGTCTAGTGTTGTGTTGTCAGTTTCACTTTCTTTTATTTTAACTATTTTGTATATAGGTTCATTAGGTTCGTTGTATTTTTTAGTATTGTATGGGTTAAATTTGTCTTTAGGTATCTTTTATTTGAGTAAAAATAATGCCATGGCTTACAGTCATTTTTTAATCAATATATTACTCACTCAAATCAAGTATTTTCTGGTTTCATAGAATTGATTTTGAGGAAGTAATCTTTTTTTAATAAAGTAGGGTTTGAGATTAAAAAATTAAAATTAAACTTTAATCCTTTTTTACTATTTTTGTTGAATGCAAATTTTTAAAAGTTTAATCGAACAGAAAGCCTTTGGTGTTTGCTCTAAAATAGGAGATAAAATGGGCTTGTGCACCAAAAGAATCCGTTTGTTTTTTATTTATACCACCTTTTTAACTCTAGGCTCTCCAATAATTATTTACATGATTTTAGCCTTTTGGATGAATATCAAAAACTATTATTACGAAAAACGCACAGCAGTGTGGGACTTATAAGTTTTCGATTTCCTCCACCTTGCATATTCCGCTAATTCTGTATTCTTTACCACTTTTTATTTCGATACATTGAACCCAAGTTCTAAGTGTTTTCCCTTTCTTAAACACTCTGCCACTCTCTATTCTAAAAACTGAACCAATCGATAAGGTTTCAAGCAGTAGTTTTTGGTCTTTGTCGTACATTGACAGAACTTTACTCAGGTTTTGGTCGCTACAACTACTGGCAGAAGGGTCGTGCATGTATGCTTTGAGTGCTTGTGCAACATCGTCGGGCAACTGGTGGTGACTGATTAATGGTTCTAAAAGCAATTTAAACTCATGTTTCCATTCTTTACCATGCGGGTCTATCTTGTTTCTGAATTTTTCAAAAGCCACTAAGTGCGCCACTTCGTGCAAAAAAGTAGTGATAAAAGCATAGGGATTTAAGTTCTTATTAACGGAAATTCGGTGGTTTTTCTCGTTTTTAAATGGCGCTCTGTAATCGCCATATTTGCTGATTCGGGGTTTGCTTAATCTAAGTTGAATTTTATACTGAATAAGTAAATCTACTACATAGTTTTCAGTACCTAAGGGAAGAAAAGGTTTTATTTTTTCGGTTAATTCTGCCTTTGTCAACGCTATAGTTTTTTATTTTTTTTCTGTGAGCCAAACTTCATAAATACTCTCAAGTTCCTGATACCAATCCATGCCGAATTGTCTAACCAAAGGCTCTTTTAAAAATTTAAAAACTGGAACTTTTAGTTCATCACCAAGGGAACATGCCGCACTGCAAATATCCCATTTGTGATAGTTGAGTGTTGTGTATAGGCCCACTTTACCCAAACGAATAGGATATAAATGGCAGCTGATAGGTTTAGCGGTTTCTATGGCTTTTTCTTTATAAGCTTTTTCTATTCCACAACTAAGACAACCATCGTTACGGTAGGCAAAAATACATTCGCCTGTAGGGTGACAAGTTGTGGCATATTCAATAAAATCATCCCCTTCATAAAAGCCTTCTTTTTCAAAAAGTTTGGCACTTTGCTCATTTAAATAGGGTGATAGGTTTTTCCATTCCCTTTGGTAAGCATTGATTTCCTCTATCTCCAATGGTGCACCTCTGTTGCCTTCAATACAACAAGCGCCTTTACATTTACTTAAGTTGCAAACAAAATTGGTGTCAAATATCTCAGTGGAAATGAGCGTATCTCCAAGCTCAATGATCATTTTCTGCTGAGATATTTTTGATAACCGTCACGCTCCAGTTGAGTGGCTTTTTCTAAAACAACTTCTTCAAGTTTACTGGAGAATTTTTTTAGGTTGTTAGCAATTTTTGAATCATTAATAGCTAAAATTTTAGCAGCAAATAAACCTGCATTTTTTGCGCCATCTATAGACATTGTTGCTACCGGCACTCCAGGAGGCATTTGAACAATACTGTAAAGTGCGTCAATCCCACTTAATACATTTAATCTTATTGGGACACCAATAACAGGTAGTTCTGTTAAACTAGCCGTCATGCCCGGTAAATGTGCCGCACCACCTGCACCAGCAATGATGCATTTGTGGCCATTTTTTTTTGCATTTTGTGCCTCAGTAAACATGCGTTTTGGTGTACGGTGTGCACTAACAATACTGATTTTAAAACTTACACCTAATTCTTCAAGTACTACTGCGGCCTCTTTCATAACAGGTAAGTCGCTGTCTGAACCCATAATTATTAAAACATCTGCCATATTCTTTTATGTTAAATTTATCTTTTTATCAATTTCTATAAAGCTTTCATACCAATATTATTTTGTACAAAGGTAGCCTTTTCTTTTACTTCTTCTATCGTTGCTCCCAAAACAGTAATGTGACCCATTTTGCGGTGCGGTTTGCTTGTTTCTTTATTATACAAATGAATATAAATACCCTCTGTGGACAGTAATTGATCTAGTCCTGTTAATTCGTATTTCCCATTAACACCCTCAGCACCAAGTAAATTTAACATTGCAGCCGGTTGAATTAATTCAGTTGAACCCAAAGGCATTTTTAATAAGATGCGGTTTAATTGTTCGTACTGACTCGTGTAACAAGCCTCTATGGTGTGGTGACCACTGTTGTGCGGTCGTGGGGCAATTTCATTGACGTATAATTCATTGTTTTTGTCCAAAAACATTTCAATGGCAAAAATTCCGACTCCATTTAATTTTTCTACACATTTTATAGCCAATAATTTGGCATTTTGTTCTATTTCTTTACTGATGTTTGCAGGAGAAAATAAAAACTCAACTAAATTAGTTTTAGGATTAAATTCCATTTCGACAGAGGGGAAAGTATTAACTTCTCCTTGTTCGTTTCGAGCCACAATAATGGCAATTTCTATTGCATTGGGAACAAAAGCTTCTATTACACAAGGTTCATCAAATGGAATGCACATTGGGTTGTTTATGATTTCGGCTTTCGAAAGTAATTCAACCCCCTTGCCATCGTAACCACCCTTGCGTAATTTTATTGCGACCTTTTCACTGTTAAAGGTTTTTACTTTTTCTGCACAATCTGCTCTGTTGTCTGCCAATAAATAGGGCGCAGTAGCTATGTAATGCTTGCTGAAAAAATCTTTTTGTAATCCTTTGTCTTGGATAATTTGCAACAACTGTGGAGATGGTATAATTCGTTTACCTGAAGCTTCTAATTCAAGTAAAGTTTGGGTATCAATGTGTTCTATCTCGTAAGTAATTACATCACTACATTCTGCCAATAGTTTTATTTTTTCTGAATCATACAAATGACCCACAATATGTTCGTTTGCAATTTGTTGTGCAGGGGCATTATCGGTTTCTAATATCGTGTAATGGATATTCCATGGTTTACCGGCTTCTATGAGCATTTTTCCCAATTGACCACCACCTATTATTCCGATTTTTATTGTTGAAGGAAGCATTTTATTGTACCTGCAAAAATAGTAATTTATCACTCAGTATCAATTCTTCTATGTAATTTTTCCCGTAGATATTTTCAAATGAGTCAATATTTCGAGTATTAAAGTACTTTAAAAAAGCATTATTTTCTTGTTTACTTATCATACCTGCTCGTGACCAACTGCTTTTTTTAATTCCCAAATCAGTAAAAACCCGTTTACCGTTTTTCATGGCTAAATATAATGTACCCGATTGAACCGTGTCGTGTTTTACAAAGTTGCTATGATACTGAAATCCCTTCTTGTAAATAATTTGATTTTGAATAAGTGGCTGATTGCTCCAAATAAAAAGGTCGTTGGGATGTTCCAAGGCTATTTTTACTTGTGTTTGGGAGTTGTTCGTGTTAAATATATAGTGAATAAGAATCCCAAATGAAAAGTTCCATATAAACAATACTGTTACACAATATCTTAACAGCCCTTGTGCCTGAATTTGGAATTTGGAAACCAAGATAGCAACAATTAGAAAAGGCAACATAACCATAAATTCAACATTGCCGTCGGATAAAAAGGCAAACAATAAATGAAAAATAAAAGCCAAAATAAGTCCCCATTTTACATGTGAATATGCCGTAGTTATTCGGTTAAATTGATAATTTGAACGGTTCGACCATGTTTTAACACCAAAATAAAAGGCAAGCAACAACAAAAAAATAAATATTTCAAAATAGGTGACAATGAAAATCATTATTTCGCCATGTAATTGTATAAAAGAACGGAAAAAATTAACACCTGTTAACACAAACGACATTGGCTTTATTTGAATGGAAGCATGTCCACCCTGATACTCGCCAAGTATAAAAGTAAAAAAAGAGTCGTGTGTAGACTGGGTCAAAAACACTAAAACATACACAATTGGTATAATAGCAAAAGGGATAATGAATTTGAATTTCTCCTTTACGGATGAATCAGAAAAATAGAGCCCAAATACAAAGGCCAATCCCCACCACAAATGTACCTGATGGAACAAGATGCTTAGTGCGGCCAATAATCCCGACAACAACCATTTTGATTTGTTAAAGTATAAGTTAGTAGAAAGTAAAGAAAGGAATAAAGGAATGATATAGGTTTCGGCTTCTATAGAATAACGCCAAAAACCAAAACAAACGCCACAAAGTAAACTCAGTAGAAATGCTTGGTTTTTTTGTGAATTGAGCTTAATGAAAATAGAATAAATGCAAAATAGAGAAGCGGTGCCACACAAACTGTTTAATAGATTTAAGCTTGTCATTGCCTCAATTTGTGGAATAAAAAACGAGATTATTTGATGCCAAACGAAACCAGCTAAATTGTAAAGAAGATGATGATTCATCAATAAATCTTCTTGATGTTTGACACAAGCCGCATAATACCATGCATCAATGTGTGGATTAGGATTGGGGAATAATATAAAGAGCAAGCCAAGTCCTAAAAACCACCAATATTTCGGTATGGAAACTTTTTTAAGAATTTTGTGATAATGTTTGAGTGTTTAACTGATGTTTTACTTTAGAGATAGTTTCAATAAGATTGCTATTGTCCTCCACGCCATTTCCAATTACCAACAGGTCGGCACCGGCATTATAGGCAACAAGCGCATTTTGATTGTTTTTGATGCCACCACCAATAATGAGAGGCAAACGGGTGTGATTTTTAACTTTTCTTATTACGTCTTCTGGAATGGCGTGTAAGGCACCACTGCCTGCATCCATGTATGTACACTGGAAACCAAGCAGTTGTCCGGCTAGGGCCGTTGCAGTTGCAATATCGGGTTTGTCGGAAGGAATAGGTTTGGTATTACTCATGTAGGATACACTGGTTTCGCGACCACCATCAATAAGAATGTAGGCTGTAGGTACCACATCCAAATTACTTTGAATTAATAATGGGGCAGCATTAACATGTTTGCCAATTAAATATTCTGGATTTCTGCCACTTAACAAAGATAAAAATAGAATACCATCCGCTTCGGGGGCAATCATCATTTCATTTCCAGGGAATAAATAAACAAAACCAGAATAATGTTGTTTAATACTCAGGATGGTGTTTTGTAAATTATTGCTGCTCAAAAGACTACCACCAACTAAAATAAAATCAACCTGATTTTGCTCACAAAGTTGTGCAATATTTGAGACACTTTCGTTGTTTTTGTCAGGGTCTATCAACACTGCAAGCGCTTTTTTTTGGTCGATTTGACAAGTTATTAGTTTTGTTGTAAATTGGGACATGAAAACCTAGAATAGTTATTAAATACGGAGGGTAAAAGTAACACATTTTTTTAAAAAACAAGTAAAATAACTCTTAATTTTTGTTTTCAACATAGCAAAAATAACATCAGTAAAGGGTTTTGCAATTTATGTGGAAAAGTCCATTTTAAATTGTCCATTGAATAAGATTAGTTTTGAAGGACTTCTTTGCAGAAAATGCATCGAAGTCTTTTTATTTTAAAACCAATTGATTACAAAAAAATAAACCATATAGCGTATGCAGCAAAACCTTGACCAAATGAAAAAAGGCCTCAAATTTGAGAGGCTAAACACCAAAGAGGGCGTTTCCCCTTTTGACTTATTCCAATATGAATACCGTACTTCTGCCATTAAGAATCCTAATGGTGATGTGGTGTTTGAAATGAAAAATGTAGAAGTACCTGCTTCTTGGAGTCAGGTGGCTACAGATATTTTAGCTCAAAAGTATTTTAGAAAAGCAGGTGTGCCATTAGAAGATGGTTCACTGGGAAGTGAAACTAGTGTGAAACAAGTTGCTCACCGTTTGGCTGATTGCTGGAGACAGTGGGGTCAAAAGCACAATTATTTTGCCTCTGCCAATGATGCTCAAGTGTTTTATGAAGAATTGGTGTTCTCTATAATAGCTCAACAATCAGCGCCTAACTCCCCTCAATGGTTTAATACAGGTTTACATTCTGCATATGGTATTACAGGTAATCCTCAAGGGCATTATTATGTAGACCCTGATACTGAAAAATTAATGCGTTCAACTTCTGCATACGAACGCCCTCAGCCTCATGCATGTTTTATTTTATCTGTTGATGATGATTTGGTAAATGAAGGTGGTATCATGGATTTATGGGTTCGTGAAGCGCGTATTTTTAAATATGGTTCAGGTGTGGGTACCAATTTCTCTAGAATTAGAGGAAATGGTGAAAAGTTATCAGGAGGAGGAACGTCTTCTGGTTTAATGTCGTTCTTAAAAATTGGTGACAGAGCTGCAGGTGCAATCAAATCTGGAGGAACAACAAGAAGAGCTGCTAAAATGGTTTGTTTAGATTTAGACCATCCGGAAATAATGTCTTTCATTAGTTGGAAGAAAGAAGAAGAGAAAAAAGTAGCTGCTTTAATAGATGCTGGTTACCCAAGCGATTATGAAGGTGAAGCATACGCAACAGTGTCTGGTCAAAATTCAAATAACTCAGTTCGTATTCCAAATAAATTCTTTGAAGCACTAAAACAAGACACTAATTGGCAGTTGGTAGGTCGTGCGAAAGGAAATGTAATGAAAGAAATTCCAGCAAGAGAAGTTTGGGATACTATCGGTGACGCAGCTTGGGCATGTGCTGACCCAGGTGTTCAATACGACGATACTATCAATGAATGGCATACTTGCCCAGAAGGTGGACGTATCAATGCGTCTAACCCATGTTCTGAATACATGTTCTTAGACAATACGGCTTGTAATTTGGCTTCTTTAAACTTAATGAAGTTTTTTGATGCTGATAAATTAGAGTTCGATATCGCTTCTTATGAATATGCTATTCGTTTGTGGACTGTAGTTTTGGAGGTTTCTGTATTAATGGCGCAATTCCCTAGTAAAGAAGTTGCTCAATTAAGCTACGAATACCGTACTTTGGGTCTTGGATATGCTAACTTAGGTGCTTTATTAATGGTGTCAGGTATTCCTTACGACAGTCCAAAAGCTTCTGCTATCTGTGGTTCATTAACTGCAATATTAACAGGACAATCATACGCAACAAGTGCTGAAATGGCCGCAGCTAAAGGGGCTTTCAAAATGTATGAGAAAAACAAAAAACACATGTTGCGCGTTATTCGTAACCATCGTTATGCTGCCTACAATACGCCATTGGCTTACGAAGGATTAAGTATTCCTGCAGTAGGTATCGATCCTCAATATTGCCCTGAAGATTTATTGAGATCAGCTTGTAATGCATGGGACAAAGCTTTAATGCTAGGTGAAAAATTTGGTTACCGCAATGCCCAATCTACAGTAATAGCTCCTACAGGAACTATTGGTTTAGTGATGGATTGTGATACTACAGGTATCGAGCCTGATTTTGCACTTGTTAAATTTAAAAAATTAAGTGGTGGTGGTTATTTTAAAATCATCAACCAAGCAGTGCCTTCTGCCCTTAAAACATTAGGTTATACTCAAGAGGAGTCTGATGCAATTATCAATTATGCTAAAGGTCACGCAACTTTAAAAGGTGCGCCATTTATCAATCATGAAACATTGATGGCAAAAGGATTTTCTGCAGAAGATATTCAAGTTGTAGAAGCTCAATTGGAACGTGCTTTCGATATTGAGTTTGTATTTAATATTGCTACTTTAGGTGAAACAATGTTGCAAAAATTAGGATTTACGCCTGCTCAATACAATGAAGTTGATTTTAATATGTTACATGCATTAGGGTTTAAATATGCTGATATTGAAAAAGCGAATGAGTTTGTAACAGGAACTATGTCTATAGAAGGTGCTCCTTACTTAAAAGAAGAACACTATCCTGTGTTTGATACAGCTAACAAATGTGGTAAAAATGGAACCCGTTTCTTACATGCACATTCTCATATTCGTATGATGGCTGCAGCACAACCATTTATTTCGGGTGCTATTTCAAAAACAATCAACTTGCCAAACGAAGCTTCTGTAGAAGATATTAAATCTTGCTACGAACTAAGTTGGAAATTAGGTATCAAAGCCAATGCATTATACAGAGATGGTTGTAAATTATCTCAACCATTGTCAAACAAATCTGACAAAAAAGTAGATGTAACCGAAGATGCTGTAAGCGACCAAGTAGACGTGGTAGAAAAAGCTGTAGGTATTAATGCAACGACTAGAGTTGAAGATTTAACACCAGAAATAGTGTTAGAAGCAGCTCGATTGATTATCAACAATAGCAATAACCCATCGTTCAAACAACAATTATCAAATATTGCGACTCGTAAAGTATTGCCAAACAAACGCAAAGGCTTTACTCAAAAATCAAAAATAGATGGTAATACAGTGTTTGTAAGAACAGGTGAATACGAAGATGGATCATTAGGAGAAATATTTGTAGATATGCACAAAGAAGGTGCTAGCTTCCGTTCATTAATGAACTGTTTTGCTATCGCAGTTTCAATTGGTCTTCAATATGGTGTTCCTTTGGAAGAGTATTATGATAAATTTACATTCAGCAGATTCGAACCAAGCGGAATGGTAGAAGGTCATGACAATATCAAATCATCAACTTCAGTTGTAGATTTTATCTTCAGATTACTAGGATTCGAATACCTAAACAGACAAGAACAATTGCATATTAAACCAAAAATTGTAGATGAAATCAGCCCGATTGATGCATCATACAATTTGGCGCAAAATGAAATTCAAATGACTACAACGTCTTCAATTACTGAAACTAACTTGTCTTCAGTAGTAAAAAAAGAAGTAAAACAAGTGGTTAAAGCCAATTTGCCACCAAGTATGGGTGATGCACCTGCATGCAAAAGCTGTGGTAATATTACAGTTCGCTCAGGCACATGTTACACTTGCTTAACTTGTGGAACTACAAGCGGTTGTAGTTAATAGATACTTGAAAAATTGATATTAAAAAGGGAACCAATTTGGTTCCCTTTTTAATTGAATATGATTTACTAAATATAATATAATTTTTATTTTAAGGAGATAACTCCCTCATTTACTATACTATCAATCCAGCTGATTCTTTAAATAACCAATAAAGTAATATTGAAACCAAAGTTATAAACAACATTGCAATGGGAACAACCCATGTTTTTTTGTTGCCGTATAAGGTGGCTAACCCCAAATAAATAAGCAATAGTGGCCAAAACTTTAAAACCACATTCCAATTGATATTCAATAAATCGAAATTACGTAATAATAAAACTACGCCAAGTATCGACAATAAAAGTCCTGCTGTAAAATTCTGATTTTTCATATTAATTGTTTTTATCTTTCTTTTTGTTAAATAGCAATCCTAAACCAATCATAATGAGTATTACGGGCCACAACTTTTGCATTTTCAAATAAGGTACTAAGTTGTTCAAAAGGAGTAATACCCCACCAGAAATTAATAATAACCCAAACACCAAGCTTGTGCTGTCCATCGATTGCATTTCTTTGATATTGTTTTCCGTATCAGTAGAATGGATTGTTTCTGTATAAATAGTTTCGCTTTTTATAGAGATTGGTTCAGAGGGAAGCACAATCCATAAAATAATATAGATGAAAATACTGCTACCACCTGCAAAAAGCAAAGCCAAGAACGCAAATCTGAATAAAATAGGATCTGAATTAAAATATTGACCTAAGCCACTGCAGATTCCTGCAATAACTTTATCGTCTTTTTTGCGCCATAATTTTTGTGTATTCATAACACAAACATACAAAAGCCATGGATTAAATAGTAAAACAGATGAAAAAAATCGATAAAAACTTAATAATCAACTTTAAAAGAAATACTATTATTTTTTTACAATCCACTTCTATTTAATAGTTTGATATTATTTTTGTGGCATCATGTCGAAACAAATCATAGAATGTGTGCCTAATTTTAGTGAAGGGCAAAATCCTGAAATTATCAATCAAATTACCCAAGCCATAGAAAGTGTAGAAGGTGTAAAATTATTACATGTTGACATGGGTAAAGCCACAAACAGAACCGTTGTTACATTTGCAGGCACTCCTGCCGAAGTGGTAGAAGCCGCATTTTTAGGAATTCAAAAAGCTGCTGAATTAATTGACATGAGAACACACAAAGGAGAACACCCTCGCATGGGTGCAACCGATGTTTGTCCTTTTGTGCCTGTTTCGGGCATTAGCATGGAAGAATGTGCCAAATGGGCCATTGTTTTAGCTGAAAAAGTGGGTAAAGAACTTCAAATTCCTGTTTATCTGTACGAAGAGGCTCAACCGAATAAAAACCGTTCCAACTTGTCAGTGATTCGTGGAGGTGAATATGAAGGATTTGCCGAAAAAATAAAACTTCCTGAATGGAAACCTGATTTTGGTCCTAGTGAATTACCACTTAAACATGGCGCAACTGTTATTGGTGCTCGCGATTTTTTAATAGCTTACAATGTGAATTTGAATACAAAGTCGACCCGTATTGCCAACAGAATTGCTTTTGATGTAAGAGAAGCAGGAAGGGTAAAGAGAGAAGGAAATCCTTATTCAGGGAAAGTGGTGAAAGATGAAAATGGAGAAGATGTAAGAATTCCGGGGACGTTAAAATCAGTAAAAGCAATTGGTTGGTATATCGAAGAGTATGGGTTAGCGCAAATAAGCATGAATTTAACCAATTACAAAATTACGTCGGTACACAAAGCTTTTGATGAGGTTTGTGCCAAAGCCAATGAACGTGGTGTACGGGTTACTGGAAGTGAATTGGTAGGATTAGTGCCATTGCAACCCCTCTTAGAGGCTGGTAAATATTATTTAGAAAAACAAGGCAGAAGTGTTGGGGTAAGTGAAGAAGAACTGATTCACATAGCAGTTGAATCTTTGGGGCTCAACCAATTAAGTTCTTTCAATCCGCAAGAACGAATTATTGAATACGTTTTACAACAACAAAACAAAACCGCGCTAATCGATTTAACAATTAAGCAATTTGCTAACGAAACTGCAAGCGAGAGTCCTGCTCCTGGAGGCGGCTCTGTAAGTGCATTGTGTGGAACAATAGGCATCAGTTTAGGGGCTATGGTTGCCAATTTAAGTGCGGATAAAAGAGGTTGGGAACATCGTACCGCTGAATTCTCTGCTTGGGCAGAAAAAGCGCAAACATTGAAACAGCAATTATTGACTTTTATTGATGAAGATACTCAGGCGTTTAATGCTATAATGTCTGCGATGCAATTGCCAAAATCAACTGAAGAGGAAAAAAATAGTCGAAAAGCTGCAATTGAAAATGCGTCAATTTATGCAACTGAAGTGCCATTAAAAACCATGAAGGTTGCGTTTCAATGTGTTGACATTCTTCGTCAAATGGTGGAACAAGGCAATCAGAACAGTATAACCGATGCTGGTGTAGGCTTATTGTGTATCAAAACTGCGGTAAGAGGGGCTTATTTTAATGTCATGATTAATGCTAAGGGTTTGTCTAACAAACAACAAGCTGCTGCATTTGCCGAAGAAGCAAAACAATTGTTGAAAGAAAATCATACTCAAATAGATGCCATACTTCAACGTGTTGAAGAGGCCATTGCTTTTTAGAATCAACAATGGACATTGAGCAATTTAGAAACTATTGCATTTCCAAACCTGGTGTGAGCGAGGAATGTCCTTTTGGTCCTGATACATTAGTCTTCAAAGTGATGGGAAAAGTATTTGCATTGTGTAGTTTAAACGATTTTCAAAGCATCAATTTAAAATGCAATCCCGAAAAAGCCATTGAATTAAGGGAGGAATATTCGCAAATACAACCAGGATACCACATGAATAAAACCCATTGGAATACGGTTTATGTTGAAGGTTTGTCCGAGCAATTATTAAAAGAATTAGTTGACCACAGTTATGAATTGGTTAAAAGCGGATTGACCAAACAACAGAAAAAAGAATTGGAGGGGTTGTAAAGCTCTGTTTTAAAAAATTTGAAGCCATTGTTGGTCTCGGCTTAGCCGAGACCAACAATCAAGTTTCATGAAATGCATGTCGTTGGTGATAACACCAACAACGGCACAAAGGAATTAGTTGACCACAGTTATGAATTGGTTAAAAGTGGATTGACCAAACAACAGAAAAAAGAATTGGAGGGGTTGTAAAGCTCTGTTTTAAAAAATTTGAAGCCATTGTTGGTCTCGGCTTAGCCGAGACCAACAATCAAGTTTCATGAAATGCATGTCGTTGGTGATAACACCAACAACGGCACAAATTGGATTTAAAGACAAGTGTGAAGTTGTATAAAATCGTGAGTCAAAATAAAGTCTGCTTGTCGCTGTACCGTTTTGTTTGGTGAGTTCAAACATGTTGTGAGATAGTGAATTTACATTTAGATGAAAATAACTGTTGGGATTATTTGTTTTCAATCCTAACATTCCAAATTGGTTAAGGAGCATCATAGTGCTTAATCCACTAAATTGTATATGAAAAGGATTATGCGAAAAAAAGCCACCTTCTCCATCGGAGAACACAGGATTTACTAAATTAAACCTTGCATTCGGAGTGGTTGTACCAAGACCTACTGCAAAGGTAGATGTAGTTTGGGCATTCCCTGAATTCAAATCCCAATTCCCTGTGGTTTGGGCGTTAACACTAATTGTCATAGCAGCAAATACAACCGCTAATATACTTATTTTATTTAAAGATTTCATTTTTGTTTATTATTAATTTTGTTTTTTGTCCTAACTATTAAAATAGCCTTTCTACAGTCAGTTAGGTGCTACAATTGTGCCTGTTGGCACAATTGCGGGCTGCAAAAAAGGCAAGTGTGAGGCGTAGCCTCTCTCTTGCCTTTGCGGGGGGCTTCTGTCTCTTGTCAACCGATATGTCCATTTCATTTCGTTGGTCATAGCCTTGCTTGTAACGTTCCGCGGCTTTGCGTTCGGGCGGGAATTAAACCACCAAACTTGATACGAAGCAATAAAGTTCAAATATAGCAAAATGCGTCAGACGGAGTACGAAACCCCGCCTGAGGCAAAACCGCTGTTAGGCACTGGCATTTATGATTTGGGCAGATTAGAGTTTAAAATCTAATTCCCAAGTTTAAAGTCCCGACATAAATCGGTCTTTCACCAGTTGAACCTATAATTGGATGCGGATTACTCTTTGAAGCTACATAATAAAATCCTTGTTGTGTGCTTAAATAGGGGCTGATTTTCATCTTTTCCCTTTTCTCTTTTTTCAAAAATTCCCAGCGATACCCTGCTAATAATCCCACTTCATAGTCCCAGCTTGTATAGTCTTTTCCATCAACAGGATTGTTTTTGTTAAAGCCTGGTCCGAATGCATTGTAAAGTTCAAAATGAAGCCCTTTCCAAACGAATTGTCTGTACCCGAATGTTAGCGCATAATTGGCGAAATCGCCTTCTTCTTCCCTAAACTCAGATGGTCTTATGTGAAAGCCAACAAATACGTCACCTGCTAAATCATTTTTTCGCCAAGTTTCGTAAGTAACTTGTCCCTTGTAGATGTTTCCGGGAAAGATTGGCCAAAGTAAATTTACTTCTGCCCCCCATTTTCTTGATGGAATGTTTTGCTCTTGTCCAAATGCGTTTACTACTGTGATTGCTGCCAAAGCAACATAAATGAATATCGATTTCATTGTCTTAAAATTTTAAATGTTGATTAATAGGACAAAGGTAGATAGTCAACAAAGCAAAAGTCGTTGACCAAAGTCAATAAATCATTTCAGAGCCAAAATTATTTGCGTCCTCTAATACGACTTAATGTTTCCGGTTTAACACCGAGATAGGAAGCAATCATATACTGTGGTACTTCTTGTAGTAATCTTGAATTTCTTTCAATCAAAGCTTTATATCTTTCTTCTGGGGTTTGAAACATGAACGAGTCAAGACGACTGGCTACCATAAGATATAAATTTTCAGCAATCAGTCTGCCAAGTCGTTCTATATTTTTATGTTTATCATATAAAGAATTAAGTTCTTGCAAATTTATTTTATAAATAACTGCATCTTGCATCGCTTCAATAAAATGGTCTGAAGGATTACCAGTTAAAAAGCTTCTGTAATTGCTTACAAAATCACCTTTAAAATTAAAGGCAGTGATTTTTTCTTCACCGTCCTTGTCGTAATAAAATCTAAAACTCCCCTCGTGGATAAATGCGATAAAATTGCAATGTTCGCCTTTTCTGAGTATTTGCTCGTTTTTCCCAATTTTCGCCTTTATTATATACTTTTCAAAGTCTGCCCATTCTGGGTCATTCAGTTTTATAAATTTATTGAAATATAGTCTTAAAGTTTCCAATTGTTCTGTGTCTTTTTATGCTTGTGCCTAACGTTTCGCGGCTTAGCCGAAGGGCGGGACTTTTACCACAAAACTTGATTTGAAAAACTAATGTTTGATTAACCACAAAACTGTCTTTGGAACACGACACCCCGCCTTTTGGGTAGGTGCTGTTATAGCCAGTGCTTTGTCTTTTGGTCATTGTTTTGTCTTGAATGATTTAATCACAAAATAAATCAGCGGAATAAAAATCAGTCCCATTGTCATTGGTAAAAACCAAACTCCAAGTCCGTCTGCTTTTCCGTTTGCATTTTGAATTGTCTTGAACGCAATAAGTCCGAAAATAAAAACGATAATAAGTTTAAGATATCTTATAAGTCTTGTCGCATTGGTATATTGCCTAAAAGCGTTGTCTTGCGTAATATTGGTTGGATAATTGAATACGTGTGGAAACTTATTTAATATTGTCAGTCCAATGAATAAAATGGTTGCAATTAAGGGCAAAGTCAAAATAGTCGCCTTTCCGCCAAACCCATCAGCTTGTCCTGCTCCATTATAATGTGTCGGAATAGTGTCAGGCAAGTTTGAATAGTTTGTAATTGTCAAACCCCAAATCGCTATTATTAAAAACCAACCAATACTTTCAAATATCTTGTCGGCTGTCGTAAGTTCTAATTTTATTTTTGGTCTTTCTTCCATTGTCAATTTATTTTGTTTGTTGTCGTCTTTTTAGCATTGGCTATAACTTACTTATATGAGATCTTTTTTCTTCAAAATGTTCCCAAAAACATACGTTTTCGTAATATAGGAGGAACTTTTTTAGTGTTTTAGATATTCCCGTTTTTTCAGTTTTGTTTTACAAATTAAACCCATTGCCTCCAAACAACCAAATTGATTTTTAACAATTAACCATTCGAAATGTGAGAGTTCATTCATTGGTAATGACAGATAACTTACAACGGCATCATCATTAACATCAATCAAATGGATTCATTTACCCAAGAAAACAGGCTCATCCAACTTGTGCCTGCTTGGAAATAGATTAGTTAATAAAACGACATTGCTTGCAGATTCTAAACGATTTACTTTCAATAATCTGAAAAATAAAAACCTTTTAATATTATCAAATAAGTATTAAAATTGAAGCATGAAAAAAGCATTTTTATTTCCAGGACAAGGCGCGCAATTTGTAGGAATGGGAAAAGATTTATATGAGCAATTCCCAGAAGCTAAAGCGTTGTTTGAAAAAGCAAACGAGATATTAGGTTTCCGTATTACAGATGAATTGTTTAACGGTACGGATGAGGGTTTAAAGCAAACTAATATCACTCAACCTGCCATTTTTTTACATTCAGTGATTGCTGCCAAATGTTTAGGTGAATCATTTCAGCCCGACATGGTGGCAGGTCACAGTTTAGGCGAGTTTTCGGCTTTGGTTGCCAATGGAACCCTAACTTTTGAAGATGGCTTAAAATTAGTATATCAACGCGCCATGGCAATGCAAGAAGCTTGTCAATTGAAACCTAGCACAATGGCTGCTGTATTGGGTTTGGAGGATGCTAAAGTTGAAGAAATTTGTGCCTCAATTACCAGCGGCATTGTAGTTCCTGCTAATTATAACTGTCCAGGACAATTGGTAATATCAGGAGAAATAGAAGCAGTGAATGAAGCTTGTGAAAAATTAAAAGCAGCAGGGGCTAAACGTGCTTTGGTACTTCAAGTAGGCGGTGCTTTTCACTCACCCTTAATGAAACCTGCTGAAGAAAAATTAGCAATTGCTATAGAAAATACAAAATTCAGTCAAGGTTCTTGTCCTATTTATCAAAATGTGACAGCTCAAGCTGAAGTAAACCCTGAACAAATAAAAGCAAACTTACTTAAACAATTAACGGCTCCTGTAAAATGGACTCAATGTGTTCAAGCTATGGTTACAGATGGGGCAGTGCGTTTTGAAGAATGTGGTCCTGGAAAAGTATTGCAAGGCTTGGTTAAGAAAATAGCGCCAAGCTCTGAAATTGCTTAATCTTCTTCTATAATATTTGCTTCTCTTTGTAAGGATTTAATCACCCTTTTTTTGGTGTATTTATTTCTGATGATTATATAGGTGCTACATAATCCTACCACTACTATAAACAGAATGCTCAATTGGGCCGAAAGTTTGTTTTGAAGGGGTAGTGCAATAACAATTATCGAAATAAAAGCTTGAACCATAGCATAAATAATAGAAATATTAACATGCTTGTATTTGCCTACATGGACTAGTTTTTTGAATAAAAAATCTCTGTGTGGTACAAATATGTTTTCTCTTAAAAGTAGTTTGAAAATAACCGTAAGCGCAGCATCAATGCCTATTACAACGAACAAAAGAAGGTAAGCATAATTGCCTGTGGCAAATATTAAATTAACCATCAGGTAAAAAATAACAAATGCAATTGAAATACTGCCTACATCTCCTGCAAACGCTATCGCTTTATGCCTTAAGTTGAAAAACAAAAAGATAGAAACACCAATGATTAATGTGTAAATAAACTCGTTTGTTATAAATGTAATCTCGTGACCGGAAGTGTCATAAGTATGATTATTCAACCACCAAAAACTGACTAGGATAACCAACGAATTCAGGCCTAACATACCATTAATGCCATCCATAAAATTAAAGGCATTTAATACCCCTATACCAAAAATAACAGAGGCAATAATCAAAGGTAGTTTATCGGTTGTAATGTAATCAAAGGGGAGGTCAATGGCTAATAAGATGAGAGCAAAAAGTTGAAAAATTAACCTGATAAAGTGTTTTACAAAAACAATGTCATCAATAAAACTGATGGTTGCCATCATTACTAAACCAATAATAAAATAGGCACTTAGCGTGAATGGATAAATAATGCTGTACAAAAACAAACCCAATAAAACAAAAATGCCGTAGCCCGTAATGGTTCTGTTGTTGTGCGAACTTCTACCAACAGGGTGGTCGTAAAGGTTAAGTTTAGCAGCAACTTTTAAATAGCCATAAGCCATCAATAACATTCCAAGTGGGGCAATTAAAAAATAATAAAGTTTTAACATTTAAATAATTTAGTATTTTGAACTAGGATTGATACATTTTATCTATCCATTGTCCGTATCTTTCTTCAATAACTTTTCTTTTTTGTTTGAGTGTTACAGTTAGTTCGCCACTTTCAATACTAAAAGGATTTCTTTTGATAACAAAGCTTCTAATACGCGCGTAGTTTGAAAGGTGCAAAGATAACTTTTTAATATCTTCTTCAATCCATTTTTTTAATTGTTCATCTTCAATAATATCAGAGTCTCCATTGAAGTTCATATTGTTTAAACCAACAAAATCTTTAAGCTTTTCTTCTTTAGGAATAATAATGGCTGTTACATATTCTCTTTGGTCACCAATAATAAAAATTTGTTCTATTTTATCACTCTGTAAATAAGTGTTTTCGATAGGTGTAGGATAGATGTTTTTGCCTAAACTGGTTTTAAGCATGTTTTTATATCTATCTGTAATTTTAATATAACCTTTATGGAATTTTCCAATGTCGCCTGTATGAAACCAACCTTCTTCGTCCATTACTAATGCAGTTTCTTTAGGATTGTTGTAATAACCCAACATAATATTTGGACCTTTACACAATATTTCTCCTTCTTCACACTCAAAATCATCCTTGAAACTATCATAAGTTTGGATAGTAATCATTTCTTTGGTTTCTATATTTTGGATAGCCACTTGTTGTCTTGGCGCAACTCTTCCGCTTGTGCCGTGAATTTGTCTGTGAAATTCATTTACGGTAACAAAAGGAGAGGTTTCGGTAAGTCCGTAACCTTGTTGACAGCGGATACCCACATTGCCAAAAAATTCACCAATGTGCTGCGGTAATGCACCACCACCCGAAACTAATAATTTTAGTCTGCCACCCAACTTTGCTTTTATCTTACTGAATACTAATTTCTCTGCAATACTGTGTTTAAGTTTCAATAAAGGTCCAATGGATTTCTTATTCTCGGTATTTAAACGAACTTGTTCACCTACAGACAAACACCAATTAAATATTTTCAATGTAATGCCACCTTTTGCTTCTGCATTGCCTCTAATTCTGCCCTCTAAACGTTCCAACAAACGAGGCACACAAGTCATGATAGAAGGTTGAGCTTCCATAAAATTTTGAGCTACTTTTTCTATGCTTTCTGCAAAAGCAATTTGAGCACCAATGTATGTTGGCAAGTAGTATCCAGCCATTCTCTCATAAACGTGACTTAACGGCAAAAAGGATAGAAAACGGTCGTCACTGTTGATACTTGGACACAGTTCATAAGCATCGTAACAGTTGCTCATAAAGTTGTAATGACTCAACATGGTCCCTTTAGGAACCCCAGTAGTACCACTGGTATATATCAATGCTGCCAAATCATTGTGTTGAATGGTTGGTAATATTGCGTCTATTTCATTTTTATAAGTAGAAACTAGTTTTTTGGCTTCTTCTTTGAGGTAATTAACGGTTAAATATTTTTCTTGATTGGCCGATTTATCGTCATAAGCCAAAAAAACATGCTGAATGTCAGGACATTTTTGTTCGACTTTTAAGAATTTTTTAAATAAAAATGGATTGCCTAATAATACCGCTTTACTATTGCTATCATTAAGGATAAAGGCGGTTTCTTCTGGTGTTAAAGTTGGGTAAATAGAAACATTGACAGCCCCTATTTTCTGTAATGCTTGGTCAAGGTATATAAATTCAGGGCAATTGTCTAAGCAAATAGCTACTTTGTCATTTTTACGTATGCCAATGTGGTAAAGGTAACTGGCCCAAAGTTCAATATTTTCAAGGGCAGTTTGGTAAGTGATTGATTCATAATCTTTGCCGTTTTTTTCCATAAGGAAAATATGCTCAGGCTTATGGATATTATTTGCAGAGTTTAGAAAGAATTCGTGGAGTGAACCAAAATTTGGATCTTTTACTGTCATAATGTTTTGGGTATTATTTTGCGAAGTTATTAGAAAATATTTCTTTTACAAGGATATTTAAATCAAATTGCCAATTATAATTTGTGGCATAAATAAGGTTTAGATGGTTAACATGTTGATTGTCTTTGTTTTTGTTAGTCAAATGTTCGCCAACTTTAAAAACGCCAGGTTTTAGCAAGGGTAGTTTTTTAATGTCAACATTGGGGTGGTATCCAACCCAAGTTTTTTGGCCTATTAAACAAGCCATCCAATTGCGATAGATAAGTCGGAATGTTTTTAAATTCCAAAGTATAAAAAGTGCAGCAGGAATTAATAGAAAACAGATAATCAAATCGAACATTCTTTTTTTGTTTCGTGTTTCTTGATTGTTCAGTGCAGGTGTAATATCTACGCTATAAAATTCACCACTTGTATTTTTGGAATTGCTGCCTATGATAAATTCACCTTTTTCGGGCATTATTTTAAATTTAACATGGGTATTATTGCTTTTACTCATCATTTCCATTATTTCTGTACCCGGAATGTCTTTGGCACAAAATATAATTTCATTGATTTGGTACAAGTCTATCAAATCATTCAAATGCTCTGAATGACCCATCCAATCTCCAACTGTATTTGAAAATTTAGGACGAATAAATCCAATCAGTTTAAAACGATTGGGATACAATATCAAAATCTGTTTGACTCTTTCACATTCTTCTGGTTCGCCAATAATAACCACTTGTGACAGTTGACTGGTATTGGTATTTAAATGTTTGTATTTTAAGAAATGAAAAACCAATCGATTAAATAGACTAATTAAAAAAGCCAATGTTGCACCCAAAACAATCAATGCCCTAGAAAATCTCATGTTTTCGGGAAGTAATGCGTAGGCAGTCAGTAAAGTAACTGAACCTAAAATAATACCTCGTGATGATTTAGATAAATCAAACTTGTATTGATAACCCCCACTAACATAAATGCCGCCTATCCAAAAAAGACAATAAATAGGGACATGTAAATACAAATAATGGTCGGGATAAAATCCGCCAATCACAAACTTGTTGTAATGTTCCCAATACCTAGTAATACCACCATAAGCCAAATAGGTGAGTATATAATCGGCTGCCACCAATTTCAATTGACTAAGTGTTCGATTGATAAGGGCGATAATTGCTCTTAAAAAGATAGCTAAATTAATACACACAGAAAACCACCAACCTTGTTGTTTGCTAAAGTGTTTCTTTGCAAATTTGGCCATGGCTTGGTAAAAAATTTTGACATAATTTACGCTGTGCTTTTTGGTGCTTTCTCCTTTGTAATGAATGATGGTCGTTTCGGCAAAATAGACATTTTTATAGCCTGCCTTTTGAATGCGATAGCTTAAATCAATGTCTTCGCCATACATAAAAAAACTTTCATCAAAATAACCAACTTCATCCAATACCTTTTTCTTAATCATCATAAAAGCACCACTCAATACATCCACCTCGTGGTTTTCAAATTCATTGAGGTAGCTTAGGTGATACGCCCCGAATCTTTTAGAGTTTGGAAAAAGTTTCGCCAATCCACTCATTTTGTAAAAGGCAACCATTGGCGTTGGTAAACCCCTTTTTGATTCAGGTAAAAAAGTTCCTCTGCCATCTATCATCCTTACTCCCAAAGCACCTACATCTGTGTGTGAAAGTAAATATTGATGTGTTTTGCTAAGGCTGTCTTCGCTTAAAACAGTGTCAGGATTTAGTATTAATACATGTTGCCCTTTTGCTATTTCTATTCCTTGGTTATTTGCTCTGCTAAACCCAACATTGTCTTGATTGTCAATTAAAATAACATCCTTAAAACGCCTGCGTATCATGTTGCATGATTCGTCAGCAGAATGGTTGTCAACGACAATAATTTCGATGTTTAAATTGGACGCGGCTTTATAAACAGATAAAACGGTTTGTTCAAGCAAAGCTTGTACGTTGTAATTCACTATTATGACCGAAATATCTACCAATGTTTTATTTGCAAATATATTATTTAAATACATTGCAAAAACAAAAGATTTCAAAAGCTGAAAGGATTCGTGAATCTCTTACAAAAGTTGTTTCCAAGTCCCTTTAATTAAATTGTATTTGAGTGTGGATGGCAATGCTTTGAACCAATATTGACTTAAATGTGTGGCAAAACTTGGTTGCATATAACAGTTGATAGTACAGCCCTCGCAAGCCGCATGCCTACCTTCCATTTTTATGGCTTTTTGGATGTTTTTACTGCTCCATAATTCATACAAATTATTGCTGATTTTATGGTTCTCAAGTCCCAAATGATAACAAGGAAGTACCAATTCATTTTCAGGGGAAATAACCACTGTTGTACTTCCTGCTTTACAAACCGGATTTGTAATATGATTGCCGCCGTTTTTTCTGAGTTCTATAAACCCTTGGTTCAAGTAAACGAACTTTTTTTTGCCCCAAACACTCAAAATGTCTAAATCTGCTTTGCTTAACTGCGCTCCAACTTCGTTGTATTCAAACACGGGATTAAGAATTAACATGAACTGATTGGGAAGGCAAAAACGGTTGTAAACTTCCTCTATTTCGTGAATATTGTGACTGAAAACAGTGAAAATGATGTCGGGTCTTTCGTTAAGGTTTTTAGCGACTTCTATTGATTCTAAAAATTTATCAAATAATTTAACCCCTCGGCTTTCGTTATGTGCTGCTTCATGAGGTGAATCTAGTGAAAAATGAAGCATGTCAATAAGCCCTTTTAATGAAGTGGCCATTTTAGGATAAAGTAGTGCATTCGTTGTCACTGTTGTAATAAATCCCAATGATTTAGCGATTCTCAAAAAATCGGGTAATTGCCTGTGAAGGAGTGGTTCACCACCCGTAAAATCTATAACATTTACACCTAATCTTTTTAAGTCTTTCAGATTTTGGGTCACTTCATTGAGTGTTACGTAAGGCGAAGGTTTTTCCCATATATCGCAAAATGAACATTTGGCATTACATCGGTAAGTGACATAATAATTGCACAATACTGGATGTTGGGTCAACGGAATATTCATACTCAATAAGCGCCCTCGTATTTGCGAATAAACCACTCTATGGTAAGCAAAATCAATATCAAAGCAAAAATCCATTTCGAATGAATTAAATCTTCAACAGTTTTTTCAATTCTTGTTTTGCCTGTAATGTTGGTGTTATTTTTAATTGTTTTTACCAATTCGCTCAATTCATTATTCTTGAAAAAATGGCCGTTATGTTTTTGTGAAAGGTCTCTTAATAATTGAAAGTTTGCTTGTGTTTCCAATGATTCCAATTGAAGTGCATTGACTATGATTTTGCCACTTACGGTTTCCGTAATTCCTTCTGCTTTTGCAGTATAGTTGTACAATCCTGAATTTAAAAAGCCTAAGTCTGCTTGGTATTTTTTCTGAACAGGCGTAAAATTATATTGAAAGGATTTGTTGGCATTATTCTTAATGGTTAATTGAACATTTTTGTTCACTATTGCTTCATAGTTTGCGTTGTATAATTCGGCATAAAATTTAACAGGCTCGTCTTCATCGTATTTGTTTTGAGTGGGATAAGCCTTAAACTTACGTTTGTCTTCCTTATTGGTTAAAAATTGAATGGTTTTATTGATGATTTCATTGCTTGCATTGTGGTTTTCATTTTCTTCATAATCGGACAAACGCCATTTCCAAAGGCCTTCACCGTACAAAAAAGCTGTTTTTTCACCATTGCTACTATAAAACGTTAACATCGGAATAACGGTATTTACACTTCCAATTTTTTGATAGGCCAAAGTGTAGGAAGGGTCGGCAGTTTCGTAAAAACCATAAGGCGATTTAAGTGGTGGAAATTTGCCAAGAGACTCAATAGTATTGGTTTCTAATGTAAATAACTGAAAATTAGTATTGGCCTTAACTTGACTTTCATTAAATCTGTTTTGATGTTTGGCTATTTTGGCAAATGGGGATAATTGATTCAGTTGGTCCACATTGGTTTGAGTGCCAACAATGCACCAAACAGGTATTTTAGCTTGCTTTATAGCATTCATTAATCCTTGCGAAGGGCTCGACTTAGAAGGTACTTGGTGTAAAATTAAGACACTGTATTGTGGTAAATCTTTTGGGTTAAATGAACCAAGGTCCGTACTGATTAGTTCATAGTTTTCTTGGGTTTTTACAGCTTCTTTTATTGCGCCAATATCAGGATGGGGGCCATCATATACCAAAGCTATTTTTTCTCTTCCATCTATCACATCCACAAACACATCTTGTCGGTTGTTTTTTACTGTAAATTCATTTTCTACAGCTTGAACAGTTACAATCAGATGTTTAACGCCGGGTTGGTCAGCAGCCACATTGACACTTACTGTTTTGTAGAAATTAGGTTGATTGATTGATACTGTTTCAGTGTGCAATGTTTTGCCATTTGAACTAACCGTTAGCAACGTGTTTTTGCCTTCACAACCATTGGCTTGAATCGCAATTTCAACAGGGAATAAATTATTCAAATAGGCAATAGCATTGGCATTTGCTTCTTTTATTTTCAAGTCTTTTTTTAATACAGTATCCCCTAACCCAATGGTATATAAGTGAGTAGCAGTATTAAAGGATTTATACAAAGGATTAATGCCTCGGTTAAAAAGGCCGTCTGATGCCAACACTACTGCGCCAATATTTTGTCGGGTGTAAGTGTTATTTACATAATCAAACAACTGACTGATATGGGTCTTTTTTTGGTTAAATTGAAAAGAGTCTGAAGGCGTTATTTCACTACCAAGTGCTAAATAATCAACATCAAAATCTTCGCCCAATTGGTCTTTCAAATCCTTCCACTCATTCGTAAATCTTGATTCATAATCCAATTTTGAGGCGTTGTTTATCACAGATTCTGATTGGTCAAGCACCAGTATTATTTTAGGCTTTTCGAGCGTCTTTTTTTTGTAAACAAACAAAGGTGACAAAAGGAGAAAGCACAAAATAGAAACAACTAAAAAACGAAGAACAAACAGTATTTTGTATAAAGTTGATTTTAAATGCGACTGATAAAGCAAAAAAGCATAGCCCAATCCTGCTAGTAAACAGAACACTATAGACCACCA
Source organism: Bacteroidia bacterium (assembly GCA_044373665.1). Classification (GTDB taxonomy): domain Bacteria; phylum Bacteroidota; class Bacteroidia; order NS11-12g; family UBA955; genus JABMMZ01. The sequence continues at coordinate 11,362 of JBIPNH010000003.1, read as the reverse complement.
AGGTGCAGAAAGTAGCAATTGCATTTGATGCAAATTTAATCCATTTGAGATAGATTAAAAAAGGTTAATCAATACTTATTTTAAAAGAATTGAAAATGTAACAACACTTTAGTGATGTGTGTTAAAACAAAAACATACTTTAATTTAAAAATTAAAACAATAAATCATTTACTTTGCTATCCACTTATATGCAAACAAAAAAAGTCATAATCATTGGTGCCGGAATTGCCGGTATTGCAACAGCATTGAGGCTTAGGGCAAAGGGTTTTGAGGTCGAAGTATATGAGGCAAATGCCTATCCAGGTGGTAAATTATCGGAACTGCAATTGGGTCATTACCGCTTTGATGCAGGTCCTTCTCTGTTTACCATGCCCATGTTTGTCGATGAATTGTTTGAGCTGTTTGGAGAAAATCCAAGACAGCATTTCAACTACATTAAATTGGACACTGCCTGTCACTATTTTTATCCGGATGGCACTCAGTTCAACTCACCAAGTTCCGCCGAAGCATTTACGGAAATAGCGCATCAAAAATTTGGTGAAGACAAAGCAACCGTGACTCGTTTTTTAAATAAAAGTAAGTTGATGTACAATGTAACCCGACCTGTTTTTTTGGAAAAATCATTGCATAAGTTCAGTACTTATTTTTGTAAAACAGGAATTATTGGCATTCTAAATTTATGGCGCTTGAACATGTTGACGAGTATGAATGTTAAAAATTCACAAATCTTCAAAAGTAAGTATTTGGTCCAGTTTTTTAACCGTTATGCAACCTACAATGGCAGCAATCCTTACGTTGCGCCTGCTACATTAAATATTATCCCTCATCTTGAATTTGGTTATGGTACTTTCTTTCCTGTAAAAGGGATGCACAGTATTACCCAATCTTTGGTTGATTTGGCTGAGAGAAAAGGAGTTAAGTTTATATACAATGCCGCTGTTCAATCTATAGTAGTGGAGGGAAATAGGAGTAAAGGAATAATGTTGAATGGGCAGTTTATTGCCGCGGATATTACAGTAAGTAATATGGATGTGTATCCCACTTACAAAAAATTAATGCCTTCTATTAAAACCCCCAACAAAGTCAATAAGGTAGAATCAAGCAGTAGTGCCCTTATTTTTTATTGGGGAATTAAAAAGGATTTTCCAGAATTGGGATTGCACAATATTTTGTTTACAGAGGACTATCAAAAGGAGTTTAATACACTTTTCAATGAAAAAACAATTGACAATGACCCGACCATATACATTAACATCAGTTCAAAATGTCGGCAGGAAGATGCCCCACAGGGTTCGGAAAACTGGTTTGTAATGATTAATGTGCCTTGTAATGAAGGTCAAGATTGGGATGCGTTAATTAAAACTGCTCGTGAAAAGGTGATTTCAAAAATCAATCAAATGTTAAAAACGGATATAGAATCATTGATAGAAGAAGAACAATTACTAGACCCAAGATTAATAGAATCCAAAACCTCGAGTTACAAAGGGGCACTCTATGGCAGTAGTAGTAATGCAGTGATGTCTGCATTTTTCAGGCATGCCAATTTCAGTGGAAGTATTCGTGATTTGTATTTTTGTGGAGGCAGTGTACATCCCGGAGGAGGAATTCCTTTGTGTCTGTTGAGTGCCAAAATTACGAGCAATTTGATTTTAGACAATTGACTTTTGGTCGTTTAACAATTAAATTAATCGAATGTAATTTTGATAAAAGAATAAACGGATTAGCTTTGACAAAATTTTTAAAAAGAAAATACAAGATGCGTAAATTGGTTTTATTTGGTGTTTTTTCACTCATGGTGAGCTCAATTAGAGCACAATCTTCTCCTTTTTCATTGAAAGATTGTATTGATTACGCTTGGAAAAATAACTTAGATGTGCAACAAGCACTTTTAAGTCAAAAAAGTGTTGAGATAGATGAACGCCAAAGTTACACCAGTTTGTTGCCTTCTCTTTCTGCAAGTGCTGGTCAGCATTATCAATTTGGTAGAACGATTGACAGGTTTACGAATACATTTATAAACCAAACATTGCGCTCCAACAATATTGGTATCAATGCTGGTTTAACTGTTTTTAATGGTTTTCAAAACTACAATAACATAAAGCAACAGCAAACATTAAGAAAAGCATCTGCCGAAAATATAGAAAATACCAAGAACCAAGTTGCTATCAATGTTTCTTCAGCTTATTTGTTGGTTATACAAAGTGTAGAACAGGTTAAAAATGCAGAAATGCAAGTGCAAACAACCCAACAAAATATTATTAGAGCTCAAAAAATGGTGGATGCAGGTGTGGCAGATTTAACAGTTTTGCTAACTCAAAAAGCGCAACTTGCCAATGAAGAATTGGCGGTAATTAATGCCAATGCACAATACAATAATGCTATCCTTAGTCTTAAAATGTTGATGCAATATCCATTTAACGACCCATTTGAGTTAATAATGCCTGCCAATATTCAAACACTTATGGCACAAACAGGAACCGCAGATGATATTTACAGAGCTGCCGTGTCTAAATTACCACAAGTAAGGGCGGCGGTTTTGCAAAAAGAAGCGGCTGATATACAGATAAGAGTGAGTCAAAGTTTATGGTCTCCAACGGTATCGTTATACGGGTCGGTTAGTACCGTCTTTTCTGAGAATGCCAAAGAAATTACAGGTGTAAATATCAATGGAACTCAAGTAATTGGTGTCACTCAAAATGGGAATGAAAATGTGGTGCAACCAATTTATTCATTCCAAACCAGAACCATAGATTTTAATAAACAACTGCGTGACAATATCGGTCAAAGTGCAGGAATAAGTTTAAGTTGGAACTTGTTTAATGGATTTCAGGCTCAAAATCAAATTGCTAAATCGAAGATAAACAGTCAGGTGAGTGGATTGAATTTAAAAAGAGTAGAAAATGCATTGATGAATGAGATAAACTTAGCCTACAACAATTATTTAGCGGCCACCCAAAGGTATGCAGCCACATCAAAAAGTGTGGAAGCTCAGCAGAATAATTTGAATTACATTCAAAAAAGATACGAAGCCGGGGCAACCAATGTATTTGAATTAACACAAGCCAAAAACAATTACAGTATGGCAACATCTAATGAAATACAAGCCAAATACGAAGTGGTATTTAGAGCACTTATTATAGAATTTTACAAAGGAAATCCAATCGCATTATAAAAAAACCATGTCAACCAAAAAAATAATTATAGTTTTAGCAAGTGTTAGTATTGTGCTAATAGTAGCTGTGCTTTTTGCTAAAAAAGATAAAAAAGGATTAAATATTGCGACAGATAAAGTAAGTCTTCAGAATATTGTGGAGGAAGTAACAGCAAGTGGTACTATATATCCTGAAAATGAAGTTAAAATTAGTCCCGATGTGTCAGGAGAAATCATAGACTTATACATTCAAGAGGGTGAACAGGTCCAAAAAGGACAGTTATTAGCAAGAATTAACCCCGATATTTACCAAACACAATTGGAACAAGCCAATGCTGGACTCAATAATGCTAAAGCCAATGCAGCCAATGTGCAAGCGCAACTTACAAGAGTAAGAGCCAGTTTGGAATTGCAAAAAAAGACTTATGAAATGCAAAAGAAATTATTTGAGGATAAAGTAATAAGTCAACAAGAATTTAATACCGCAGAGGCTCAGTATTTAATGTCCAAAGCAGAATATGAATCGGCAGAGAAACAGGTTTTAGCCTCGCAATACAACACAGCTTCTGTTCAAGCAAGTGTAAATCAGGCAGGTAAAAATTACAACCGAACCAATGTTATTGCTCCTACATCAGGTGTTATTACGGGTTTGGTTACAAAAAAAGGAGAACGTGTGGTTGGTACTGCACAAATGGCAGGTACAGAAATGATGCGTATTTCTAATTTAAGTAGAATGGAAGTAAGGGTAGAAGTGAACGAAAATGATATCGTTAGAATTCATGTAGGAGATAGTGCAGGAGTGGAAGTAAATGCTTTTCCTGGGAAAATGTTTAAGGGAATAGTAACACAAGTTGCCAATAGTTCAAAATCTACAGGAGTGCAAATGAGTACAGATCAGGTTACTAAATATGAAGTGAAAGTATTGATATTGGAATCATCTTACCAAAAATTATTAGAGGAAAATAAAGGAAGATGGCTGTTCCGACCAGGAATGTCCTCAACGGTTCATATTTATACCACGTACAAAAAACAAGTTACAGCTATTGATGTTAGCGCCATTACAATGAAAGAGAAAAAAGGGGATGCCACTGAAAAAGAAGAAGTTGTGTTTGTTTATGAAAATGGAATTGCCAAAAAGAGAGTCGTTAAAACAGGTATTCAAGATACCAAATTTATACATGTTATAAGTGGACTGAAAAAAGGAGACGAAGTTATTGTTGCACCTTACGAAGCCATTAGTTTCAAACTCACCGATGGCATGAAAGTCAAAAAAACCGAACGGGAGTTATTGTATAATAACGAAGAATAATTATAGGAATTAGGGGTTAGGAATTAGGAATTAGGAGTTATGAATTAGCCTTGTCTAGGTTCAGCCTAGGGGGTGAGCGGAGTTTAATGGAATTAAAGGTTGTTAATAGTTGTTGGTAGAGACGCCATGCTTGGCGTCTTTAAATCATGGTTAACGTTTTTCACATCGTGCAGCGTGAGGTTAGTGGGTATTGTCATTCTGGAAAATTTTGTCTTCAAAATTTATATTGAATTCTTTTTAGGCTGTTATACCGACAACGGAGGTATCTTGGTTCTAATAGAAAAGCTGTCGGGAAAAGATGTCTCCTTCGTCGACATGACAGCAGGGGAGGTTGTTTCAAGTCGTTCAGCGTGAGGTGTTATTGGTAGAGACGCCATGCTTGGCGTTTGCCGATTACCGAGTATAGTCATTCTGGAAAATTTTGTCCTCAAAATTTATTCAGAATCTATTTCAGGCCTATTTACGTTATCTAACTAAAAGATGCTGAATCAAGTTCAGCATGACGGTTTGGGTGGAAATACGCAATTAAATGTGGTTAGTCATTAGGGCAGTCATGCTGGAAAAAGTTGCGCATGGGGCTGTTGCAAAGGACTTTTATACTGAATCCAGTTCAGCACAGGTTTCAGCATCTATTTAAACTGAGAACAGTCATTCTGGAAAATTTTGTCCTCAAAATTTATTCAGAATCTATTTCAACACAGGTTTAAGTATCTCCCTTAATCAGTCTTATTTGTTGCTAATACACGATTTATGGTTTATTATTTAATAGCAGATTGGTTTTATTGATATTATTATAATTTTATATAGAACGCATATCGGTTTGATAATCTTATCTTTGTAAAAAATAAATGTTATGAGTAAAGTAAGCGTCAAAACAAACAGAATCGGTTTAAGTAAAGACAAAAGTAAAAATCTAAGCAAATTACTCAACGATTTACTTTCCAATTACCAAGTATTTTACATGAACACCCGTGGCTATCATTGGAATATCAAAGGGGATAATTTTTTTGAATTACACTTGAAGTTCGAGGAATTTTACACCGATTTCCAAATTAAAATAGACGAAATTGCTGAAAGAATTTTGACTCTAGGTCATACTCCTCTTCACAGTTTTACGGATTTTCTTAAACATTCCTCTATCAAAGAAGACACCAATAGTTTTGTTGGAAAAGAATCATTGAGCTCTGTTTTAAATTCATTTGAAAAGTTAATACAACTTCAAAGAGAAATTCTTGCAGTTGCATCGGAAGCCGAGGACGAAGGTACTAATGCTTTAATGAGTGATTACATTCGTGCTCAAGAAAAAACCATTTGGATGTTGACTGCCTACCTCAACAAGTAGTTTACTTAATGAGGTGAATAACCCCGTTGATGGTTTTGCGGTCAGAAAACTCTTTTCTTTTACTGTCCAACTCTAAAATATAGTAATAAATTCCACTAGTAAGTGGCTCGTTACTGTTGTTTAAATAGCCGGTCCAACATTCATTAGGTAATGTGCCCTCAAATACCAAAATACCCCAACGGTTGTAAATCCATATTTTGGCTTCATCACACCCTGGGTTTAAACCGCCTATGGTATAACAATCATTATTTTTGTCATTGTTAGGCGTAAAGGCATTTGGAATCTTAATTGATTGTAAAGGGTCGTTGAAATACGGAATAATAGTGCTTTGTGTATCCGTACACCCTGAGGTAGGGTGTGTTACTTTTAACAATACTTTAAAGTAACCATCTTTGGTATAAATGTGTTTCGGATTGTCGGTGAAAGATAAGTCACTGCTGTCGCCAAAATTCCATTCAGGGTCAATCCCGTTTTCGGATAAATTAGTAAAGATGAATTCATTGCTACAAACTTCTGTTTTAAATTCAAAAGCAGGTTTCGGAACGTCTTTTACTTCGATAAAAGTAGAATCAAATTCAGAAACATTGCATGAAAAAGAATCCACAGCCAATAGTTTTACCTTAAAAATGCCTGGTTTGGTGTAAATATGGATGGGGTTTTTGCCTGTATCTATCGGACTTCCATCTCCAAAGTCCCAATAATATTGTCGTGCTTGTATGCTAGTTTTCGTAAACTGAACAGGTAAAGGTAAACAACCTATTTTAGGAGTTGCACTAAACAAAGCATCAATTGAATAGTTGATTTGAAAGTCTATTTTGAATGTTGCATTACTGCACCTTGGGCTTAAATTGGTAGGGAAAGGCACATTAGAGGTAACAGGAAAATCTTGATTGCCTCCCACATCAGGACAACTGGCACAAACCGATTGGTATACAACTCCTCTTTTGTCAAATCTCGAAGTGCCGCCATCCACATGGTCATCTGTTTTGTCACCCCCATAATAGGTGGCATAGAGTAAATTGGAGGCATTTTTGTTTAAAACCAATAAATAAAAATCTTTATTATCTGTAGTGGGTTGTATGGCATTGGCTGAAATGGGTAAACCAAAGGTTGTTAGAGAGTGCAAACCGTCATAGTCTATTGGGCTACCCCAACCCGAAAAGTAAATATTGTCACATCGGTCTACCAAAAATGCAGAAGGAGAAAGTTCGGGATTATTATTCCTGTTGCCAAATGTAGTTGCCAAATTAATAACAGCAATGTTGGGAGAATATCTAACTACAAATTGACTTTTTTTGTCAGAACCATAAGTGTTAGGGGTTCGGTTTATATCTCCATCTGTTTGACCTGCGGCATACACTTGCCCATTCACATCAATGTCTAAAAAAAAGATTTGGTCGTATGAAGGGGTTCCAAAATAAGTGCTGTTGATGAGTTTCCCTTTTTGAGACATTTTTGCTATAAAACCATCCGCACGACCACCATTGTAGGCATTTTGGTGTCCGCTTACCGGAAACGCCATGGCATTACTAGCAGTACCTCCACCCACGTAAATAAAAGTGTCATACATTCTTATGGAATACATGGCATCGTCATCATTACCGCCTAAATAAGTGCTAAATCTCAATTTTCTAATCAATGGATCAAAGCTAAAAACACAGCCATCTTGGAGCGAAGCACGCGAACTTTGTATGGCATTTCTTACAGGAAAATTAGCACTGTAAGTCGAAGATGCTACGTAGATATTATTGAAAGAATCTACAATTACATCACCTCTAAAATCATCAGCATAGTTGAACCTTAAATCATTCCCATTAATGCCGTCAAAACCACTGCCACCAATATACGAGCCACCCATCATCGTGCTTCCATTTTCACTAAGCTTAACAACAAAAATATCAGTTTGACCATTGATAGTTCTGTCATAAGCCGAGTCGTGAACCGGAAAATCATTGGAATAAGTGGTGCCCATAACAATTAAATTGTCCTGATTGTCAACCACCAAACTGTGAGGAAATTCGTCTCTACCGCCACCCAAATAAGTGCCATATAATTGGGTGTTGCCTGCACTGTCAAATTTGTTGATACCAATGTCACAAGGAAGATTGGCCGGTGCTAAACCCTGACCGCCAGAATAAACGGTTTGAAAAGCGCCTGTTGTAAAAGGGAAATCGCCTGAATTTGTTCCTGTGCCACCATCTACAATGCCCGCACCATAAAGGTTAGATTTAGAATCATGAGTCGATGTAAAGCCGAAATTATCACCTTGACTGCCACTGTATGTCGAAAAAACCAAAACTGGGTCAATAATTAAGCGATGGTTTTGATGGTATTCAGCAATCTCAAACGAGACAATATAAGAATCCTTATTTTTTTTGAGTTGATACTTGCAAGGAATTACAACAGTGTCATTGTCTATAATTTGGTAGGCATAAGGTTTGTGTTCAATAAGCGTGCCCACACTGGTTTTTATTTTTAAGTGTCCGTTTTCTAGCGATAACCCCGAGGTAAATTCGTATTTTAATTGGATATTTCGATGGTTACCTGATGGATTAATTATAAAATTATGTTTGCTAGCTTGATGTAAATACAGAATTTCCCAGTCAATATTGGGATAGATGTTTTGATAATACAATTTGCCATAGGAACGCAGTAGGGTATGCCAATTCTGTGGTTGAGAACCCTTGTAAAAGTTGTATAAAGTAGGAGAAGGGAAAGAAGGGATTATTTGAGGTTTTAAAGCATTGACAAATTCAACATCATAGCGGTGAGCAGGAACTACAAAGTCATGTTTTAGGGTTTTGTATTTGTGTAAGTGATGCCAAAGGCTGTCCTTAATGACTTCATCATTCAATACGATAGAATAGCCTGTTGTATTGAAATAAGCCATTCCATTTTTGAATTGTTGGGTATAAGTAATGTTTTCGGGGAATCGGCCTTTGTTTTCCAGTAAAAGTTGGGCTTCAGAATGATTGAAAATAAATAAAATCAAACCAATAAAGAGTGGTTTCAAAACAAAAACTATTTGTTGTAGATTTCGATTCAATTTTATTTATTTTAGTTGATTTTACCACAAAGATAAACAATTTGGTGTTTTAGTTGCTTTATAAATGAAAAATACCCAAATCAAGTGTATTTTTGCCAACTTGTTATTAAACAGCAATTATAAAGAAAAAAAATGTCAGAGTTAAACGAACTACAAATACAAAGAAGACAAAAGTTAGACCAACTTTTTCAATTAGGAATCAACCCTTATCCAGCTGAATTGTGGGACATTAATGCTTATTCTCAAGAAATTTTGGATGGTTTTAATGCCGAAGAAAATAATTTTCAAGAGGTAAGTATGGCGGGTAGAATCATGAGTATTCAACCGAAGGGGAAGGTATGCTTTATGAAAATTCAGGACAAAGATGGTCGTTTTCAATTGTATGTAGGTCGTGATAATATTTGTACAGAGGAGGATAAAACATTATTTGATCAAGTGGTACTTCATTTACTAGATATTGGCGACATTATAGGAGTTACAGGTTCAGTTTTTGTAACTAGAACAGGTGAAACAACACTAAGGGTAGATAAACTGAAAGTGCTGTGTAAATCATTGAACCCACTGCCCATTGTCAAAGAAAAAGATGGTGTTCTTTATGATGCATTCAGTGATTCAGAATTGAGACATCGCATGCGATATGTCGATTTAATAGTCAATACACACGTAAAAGAAACTTTTATCAAACGTTCTAAAGTAATTCAGTCGTTAAGAAATACATTCTTAGACAGCGGTTACATGGAAGTGGAAACGCCCATTTTACAAACTGTCCATGGTGGTGCTGCAGCCCGTCCTTTCAAAACACATCACAATGCACTAGACATTCCATTGTTTTTGAGAATAGCCAATGAATTGTATCTAAAAAGATTGATTGTGGGTGGATTTGATGGCGTGTTTGAATTTGCCAAAAATTTCAGAAATGAAGGAATCGACAAAACACACAATCCTGAATTTACAGGATTAGAAATATATGTTGCCTACAAGGACTACAATTGGATGATGGATTACACCGAACAAATGATAGAAAAAGTAGCCATGGATGTAAACGGCACAACAGAAGTAATGGTGGGTGAACAAGCCATTAGTTTTGCTCGTCCATACAAACGAATTACCATGTTTGATGCGATAAAAGAACACACAGGCGTGGATATTTCTAAAATGGACGAGGCGCAAATAAGAGAAGCTTGCAAACAAATGGGAATTCCAACCGATGCAAGCATGGGTAAAGGAAAATTAATAGATGAAATATTTGGGGCAAAGTGCGAAATGCATTGCATACAACCAACCTTCATTACCGATTATCCAATCGAAATGAGTCCGCTAACCAAAAAACACCGAACTGTTGAAGGTTTAGTAGAAAGGTTTGAATTGTTTGTTAATGGCAAAGAAATTGCGAATGCATATTCTGAATTAAACGACCCTATCGACCAAAGAGAACGTTTTGAAGAGCAATTGAAATTGGCAGGTAGAGGGGATGATGAGGCGATGCCATTTGATGAAGATTTTTTAAGATCGCTTGAATATGGAATGCCACCAACTGCTGGTTTAGGAGTAGGTATTGATAGATTAACCATGATGATGACGAACCAATCTTCTATCCAAGAGGTGTTGTTTTTTCCGCAAATGAGACCGGAGAGAAACTAGGGGATAGGAGGAATTAGGAATAAGGGGTTAGGAATAAGGGATTAGCTTAGCTAGGCTCAGCCTAGTGGTTTAAAGTTTCACGCCGTTCAGTGTGAGGTTTAAAGGGATTAAATGGTTGAAGGGGTTTAAATTTTTTATATGTTTAGGTGCCCTTTTGTCACCCTGAGTTATTCAGCTATGCTGAATAGTACCGAAGGGTGTCAAAAGTTTTATTTGAATTGTTTCACGCCGCGCAGCAAAATTGCTTAGGTGTCACCCACTAGGCTGAGCCTAGTCACGTGAGAGTAGCTCTCGAAGGGTGTTTGTTTAGATGTTTCACGCCGTTCAGCGTGAGGTTTAAAGGGTTTAAATGGTTGAAGGGGTTTAAATTGTTTACATGTTTAGGTGCCCTTTTGTCACCCTGAGTTATTCAGCTATGCTGAATAGTACCGAAGGGTGTCAAAAGTTTTATTTGAATTGTTTCACGCCGTTCAGCGAAATTGTTTAGGTGTCACCCACTAGGCTCAGCCTAGTCACGGCCTCCCTCTCCGAAGGAGAGGGGAGCTTGGTATCGTTTATTTACTCAACTTAAAAGTTATTTTGTCTATGGTTCGAGAGCCTCACCATGACAAAAACGTGTTTATAAAATCAAAATTCAAAAATCATAAATCAAAAATATTTCTTGGGTTTTCAAACGTGCCATTCAATGCGGTGGTTTTTGGGGTTTACGCGAAAACTGTGCGGAGGCGTCCACGAATGGCGCGAAATTTCAATTTGACAGCTTTGGGGAGTAGGTGTGTGAGTTAAGGCAAATTGAAGTTTTTCATTCGTGGTGGGCTTTTTACTCATTTTTGTTTGTTTTGTTTTTGAATTCGTGAGGTCGCTGCGCTTAGG
>JBIPNH010000146.1:0-5159 GCA_044373665.1 Bacteroidia bacterium | reverse complement strand
GTGCGGAGGCGTCCACGAATGGCGCGAAATTTCAATTTGACAGCTTTGGGGAGCTGGTGTGTGAGTTAAGGCAAATTGTTAGTCCCGCAGTACTGCGGGATTCATTCGTGGTGGGCTTTTTACTCATTTTTGTTTGTTTTGTTTTTGAATTCGTGAGGTCGCTGCGCTTAGGTGCTTACTTTTTTCCCATAAAAAAGTAAGAATGAGACAAGAAGTAAATGAGAAATATTGTCGTAGAACCAAAATTTATTGAATTGAATTAGCCAATCTGTATTTATCGAAAGCTGTCGGGAATAGATGTCTCCTTCGTCGACATGACAGCCTAGTGGGTAAACTAGCTCAGTATAAGCTCTCACCATGACAAAAATCAAAAATCAAAAATATTTCTTAGGTTTTCAAACGTGCCATTCAATGTGCTGGTTTTTGTGGGTTTAGTCAAAAATGTGGTGAAAAATTAGTAGTCGATATTATTGTGTAATAATGGCTTTTTGAAATTTCTTTTCTTTCTCGCTTATTTTTGTTTTAGAATCCTAACATTCTTTATTAATAATCAAAAAATACGATAGTTAAATAGGGGGGTAGTTTCAAATGGATAATCAATGAGGTTTTATTGGTGTTTTAAACAGGAATGTCTAAGAAATATAGATTAAAAAAAAATAGCATATTTTTCTAATTGATATTATTCTTTTTTGATTGGATTATCGCCCTGACTTGGATTTAATTCTCTCAGAGGAACATTTTTTTATAAAAAGTGTATATGCATTCTGAATAGCAAAATTTGAGTATAATATACTAAAAAAATAATGTTATTTATAATGTGATTTTTATCAATAAAAATAAAATAATAGATTACTTTTTATTTAGGTCATATTTAATACTATTTTAATACTATTTTATTTCATTTTTTCGACAATATAATAGTACAATATTAACCTATATTTGTAGGTGAAATATAAACAATTTTTTACTTTATTATTGCATTAAATTAGTCTTAAATCATTGAATAATAACATTTTATAGACGGCTTTATTTCTTATTAACATTTTGTATTTTTTATTAAAACTTTTTTGGTAAATAAATTACAATTACTATATTTGAAATATAAATATTTAAAATACTGAAATTATGCAAATGGTTATCGATTTACAAGAAATTATTAATAAAATAGAGACTGAATTTATTGCGGATAAAAATAATTTTGAAGAGGAAATAATTTACACTCCTGATTATGTTATAAGTAAGTTGAAGGAAATAAAATCCATCATCACTAATCACAATGATTCGATAGAAGGTATTTGTTAATTATTAGTTAATTGTTTCACGCAGTGCAGCGTGAGTTTAATTGTTAGTGGTATCAACCTAAGGCTAGCCTAGCCACAGCTATCGGCTCAGCCGAGAAGAGGGGAGTTTTAATTCGAATATTTTTTATGGCTGTCATACCGACAGAGGAGGTATCTTGGTATTCATTGAAAAGCGGTTGGGAATAGATGTTTTGGGGAGGACCTCACCCACTAGGCCGACCCTCCCGATATTTATCGGGACCGAAGGAGAGGGGAGAAAGAACCACACCATGTTAAAATCAAAAATCTAAAATCACTAAATCTAAAATCTTTCAAGGGTTTTCAAACGTGCCATTCAATGTGGTGGTTTTTGATGGTTTGGATTTTTTTGGGTTACCTCAAAGGAAGTTCCTCGAGTGGACTCGAGGAAATCACCTGTAGAGGTCAAAAAAAGCAAACCCTCAAAAATTTATTTAGCTCTGTAAATAAAAGCCACATTGTGGCACTAGCTTTTTCTTTGCTACTTTCTTTTATGCAATGACCCTTTACTTCGACAAGCTCAGCATAAACTAGCTCAGGATGACATTAAGAAAGTAGAAGACATGAAGTGAATGAGAATTTAGTCGTAAAACTGAAATTGATTGAATTAAATTAGCCAAGCAGATTTACCTTAAAGCTTTAGGGAAAAGATGTCTCCTTCGTCGACATGACAGCCGGGGAGGGCGCCTCACCCATATCAATATAAAAAAAGAAATAAATCAACTAGAATTCTGTGGCAGTTTTCTTTGATATTTTATGGACAGTAATTTGTTGTTCCCTAATAAATAATATGAAAGGTGCCGCCAAATCTCAATTTTTTGTTTTGTGCCGTTGTCACTTTTAATACATAGGCGTAAACACCATCTGGGACTAATTTATCTTTTATTTTTCCATCCCAACCGTCTAAATAGTTGTTTGATTTGTATATGATTCCACCCCATCTATCCAAAACGATCCACTCATATTCCTTTGGATAAACAACGCCATAAGGTTTAAATGAATCGTTGATGCCGTCTTCGTTTGGTGAAAATGAATTTGGAATATAAACTAACATTTCAGGGCTAGCTTTTATCCATTTTCCTGTCTGATTTTTACATCCAAATTGGTCTTCTACCTCCAATTCTATCCATTTCAAACCAGAATCAGAAAATAGAGTATAGGGGTTAACATCAGTGCTAGTCAGGGTGTTATTAAATGTCCAAAAATGAGCAAGTTTTGACAAGCCAATGCTAGTAGATTGGAATTTATAGCCTGTATAGGTCAGTGAGTCTAATATTTTATCGTATGTAAATGAAGCTGTTGGGATATCTCTTGATTGTGCAGAATTAGGTTTTGTGAGTGTGTCTTTGCAATTAAAACTATTGTTACTTGTAAGTGTAACATTATAGTTGCCCGGTGATGTGTATTTATGTGTTGTATTAGTGTTTATATCACTTGTGCCGTCACCAAATTCCCATTTTAATTCTGTAATTGAACCCGAATCAACTGAACAATTACTTGTAAATGTGTTTTCTTCTCCAATACAAACAGTATCTGAATAAAAATCTAATTTACTCTGTGGTAACACTTGAAGATAATCATTGATTGTATCTGAACAAATATTAGAATCCGTTAAGATTAATTGATAAAAGTATTTTCCTATTTTGTTAAATTGTAATTCAACATTAGAAGTGTTAAAGGTTAAATCTAAACCTGAATTCGCTTTGTAAAAAATCCAATCCCAATTTTTGGTTTTGCTTGTGTGTGTCGTTATATCGTCTAAAATAAACTTATTATTCTTTAGGCAAGATTCTTTGTTATTTAATTTGTATTTTATTATTGGATGGCTGTATACCTTAATGTTTTGATAACTTGTGTCTTTGCAATTTTTATTACTAGTCGTGATTAAGGTCACTAAATAGTCGCCAAATGCTTTGTATTGATGTGTTAAATTCAATAAATTAGAACTTGCTCCATCTCCTAAATTCCAGTTATTGCTTAGATTGCCTTTTGAAATAAGACTTTCATTTGTGATTGAAAATAAATTACTGCCTAAACATTGATCGGTGTCATTTGTGTTAAATTTAGCAATTGGCATCGGATGTATTTCAATCTTACTTTTTGTGCTATCAATACATCCCATTTCACTCGTTACTAATAAACGAATATCGTAAACTCCTTCATTAAGATAACTATGGTTAGGGGATTTTAAATCGCTAAAGTTGCCATCTCCAAATTCCCATTTATAGTTTAATGTGTCATACAAAATTGTACTCAAATTTTTATAATTGAAATTATTGCCAAGTTCACACATAGCTGTATCTGATAATTCAAATTTAGCAATAGGCATAGGATAAACGGCTACTTTTTTCTTTATAGTATCCAAACAACCTTTTTCACTATTAGCAACTAATTGAATAGTGTATTTGCCGTCATTTAAGTAGGTGTGTTTAATTGTGTCTAATGTGCCTTTTGTTCCATCATTCAAATCCCATGAATAAGTCATTTTGTTATAGGCGATTGAACTGTTATTTGTAAAAACAAATTGATTGTTTACTAAACATTGACCAGTGTCATTAATTGTAAAATTGGCTAAAGGCATTGGGTAAGTCTCAACAAATTGTATAGATGAATCTTTGCAGCCAAACTGTGTTTCGATAGTTAAACTTACTCTAAAAACCCCATTAGTGTCATATATGTAATTTGGATTTCTTTGATTACTTGTGTCTCCATTGCCATAATGCCAGAAATATGAAGGAATATCAAAATTACTGCTGTTATTAGTAAAAGCAAAACGATGACTTCTAAAACATTGAGCAGAGTCGTTGATATTAAATTTAGCAACAGGTTGCGCGTAAGTAACGACGGGTTTAGAACTGGTGTCTTTACAATTGTTGTTAGATGAAGCAATCAGCGTGACTAAAAAGTTATTAGCAGAATCGTAAGCTTTAGTAGGAGCGGTGTTGGTTGAGGAGGTGTTGTCTCCAAAGTTCCAGTTAAAGGTATTAGTGCCAGAAGGAATAGTAGAGTTATTCGTAAAGTTGAACAAGTGATTTTTAACACATTGGTCAGAATCATTCACTGTAAAACGTGCAACAGGCATGGCATAGACTGAGACATTTTTGGAAATAGAGTCTGTGCAGTTTTTATCACTGGTAACCTTCAATTTAACAGCATAATTACCAAACTTGGCATAAGCTTTATTAGTATTTGTAATATTATTAAAACTAGTATCCCCAAAGCTCCAATTGTAAGTCATGTTGCCTCTTCGAATAGCAGATGTATTAGTAAAAGCAAAACGATGACTTCTAAAACATTGCAAAGAATCGTTGATGTTGAACTTAGCAACAGGTTGCGCGTAAGTAATAACAGGCTTGGAGCTGGTGTCTTTACAATTGTTGTTAGACGACGCAACAAGCGTGACTAAAAAGTTATTAGCCGAATCGTAGGCTTTAGTAGGAGCGCTGTTGGTTGAAGAGGTGTTGTCTCCAAAGTTCCAGTTAAAGGTATTAGTGCCAGTAGTAATAGTCGAGTTGTTGGTAAAGCTGAACAAGTGATTTTTAATACATTGGTCAGAATCATTCACCGAGAAGCGGGAAATTGGCATGGCATAGACAGAGACATTTTTGGTGATTGAATCGGTGCAGTTTTTATCACTGGTAACCTTCAATTTAACAGCATAATTACCAAACTTGGCATAAGCTTTATTAGGATTTGTAGTATTATGAAAACTAGTATCTCCAAAGTTCCAATTGTAAGTCATGTTGCCTCTTCGAATAGCAGACTTATTAGTAAAAGCGAACAAGTGACTTCTAAAACATTGAGCAGAGTCGTTGATATTAAATTTAGCAACAGGTTGCG
>JBIPNH010000145.1:0-5180 GCA_044373665.1 Bacteroidia bacterium | reverse complement strand
AAACCAGTGGTTAACAAACCATTAAAAGTGTATCCTAATCCTGCTACCGACTTCATCAACTTGGAGTTCGAAGGAATTGTTCCCTCTTATTTCAATGTGTTAATAATGGATATGTCAGGTAAAGTTGTTTATCAATTAGATGGTGTTGAATCAGAAAGCAACCAATACACTTTGCCATTGAATGGCATTGAAAGCGGTATGTACATTGTTAAATTATCTGATGAATTTGGAAATACAACAATAAATCGCTTTAACATCAAATAACATTAAATTGGGTTGACCTGACTTTATAATAGTACAGGTCGTATTGAAAATGCCTGTTAGCTTTCTTGTCCCGAGTCTTCACAAATAGAAAGTTCACGTTTCGTAAATACATAGTTAAAACTGCTGCTCGAAAGAGCAGCTTTTTTATTTTATAAAATCAGCAAGTAAATAAAAAGATTAGATATTGTAATAAATATTGTGATTTATTTGAACAATTAAGCCGTTAACGGCTTTTTCAGTTTGCTTGTTGTTGGTGATAACACCAACAACGGCACAAGTTCACGTTTATTAAATACATAGTTAAAACTGCTGCTCGAAAGAGCAGCTTTTTTATTTTATAAAATCAGCAAGTAAAAATAATCTATTTTTGAATTGTACTAAAAAAAGGGGGAGCCTACAGGTGTGCCATTCATTCATTTAACACGTTATATTAATTTAATAAAGATACTGAGTGAGTATAAACACTATATTTTACTCATTTTTTCAAATTAATGTACTATAAATCAGTTAATTTAATACTAATTTCATGTTTTACAAATTAATTTATATGGTTTATGAACTAATTTACTTGGTTTATGAATTTGCTAGTATTATAAACTTATGGTCATGATACTTTTACACAAGTTTTATATCAATAAACATCAAAATTTATTCTTATAAACTCAAAATTAAATCCACATTAAATCAAACAAAAAAAATGAATAATTCAATTTTCAAACAATCAGATGTCTTTATGACAAATCAAAAATTAATGAAGTACCAAGTGCTTCGCAAATTAAAAACAGCAGAATAGTATTAATTGTTATTATATGAAAACAGATGAGAAATTAGAAATAATTAACAAACTAAAAAACAGCTGTAACAATACTGAAATTAAGTCAAAAATTTTAAACATGTTTTTTTCCTCATTAAATATTGATGTTTCGAGGAATTTTTATTTTAAAATACACTATAAAACCTATATAATTTTAAAGTTATTCTTTTTAAAAAAAAAGTATTATAAAACCTATTATCTGGTATTAAAAGAAAATAATACAACTGTTTCAAATGTAAAAATAACTTACGAAGAAAGGGTATCTTTGGGCTTTATAATACAAAGAATAGCACAAATTGATTATATGAATTTAAATAAATATACTAGCTTAAGTGTTTTATAAGAAATTGAATACTAAACTGTTAGTACATTTTATGATGAACCATAAAGTGTTTACTTTACTTAATTTAACTTAACAAATTATGAATAACAATATTAAATTAACAATAATTGATGATAAAAAAAGTAGGGTCAATAGTATTGAAAAGTTATTAGAAAAAACAGTAAAAAATAATTCAAATTTCATTCATGTTTTAACAGACATTACTAAAGCCCAACAAAGCATAGACAATGATAAAATTAATATATTCTTTATTCACATTGATGAAACTAAAGAATATATTTTAAATTTTATAGATATCAACAAAAACAATGACCAAGTCATTGTAATATTATATTCACTAAACAGCAATTTTGCACTTCAAGCCTTAAAATTAAATGTATTTGATTATATTTTGTATCCTATAGATGTAGTAAGTTTTAATAAGTGTATTAAACGCCTTATAATTCAAATAGAAAAATCAGAATTTGATACATTTCATAATGTTAATTTAATTGAAAAAAAAATATTGATTCATACTCATGAAAAAACAATTATTGCTGAAGTTGATAAGATACTAAGAATTGAATCAGATGGTAGTTATAGCAATTTTTACATTGAAAATAATAAATCTGTTTTAACTGTCTCCAAAAATCTTAAGTTTTTTTGTGATAAAATTAAAAGCAATACATTTTTTAGGTTAAATAGATTTAACATCATCAATATTTCAAAGATAGTAGAAATTCAAAAAGTAATAGGAGATGGTTTAATTATTTTTTCAGATAAAACAAGTTTGTATGTCTCTCGCATAGATAAAGATAATTTGGTCAAATACATGAGAAACCAAAACCAATTGTTTTTTGATTGATTGTGGTTGCAAATTCACAATAAAAGAAAGGTCGGTTTTGATAAAAATCCGTAAATAAATAGGATTTAGCCTCCACAGGAATCGCAACCTTCTAACGTCCTCAGAATACAAGATTCCAAAAATCCCACTAGGGTAAAAAAGCCTGGTTTTGATAAAGCGGTTCAGCTGTTATTGAAATGATGTTAATTTTTTCAAATAAGGCCGACCTTTCTATGTGCAAAGGTAAGGATTTCAATTTATCGTCGCACTATTTTTTCTTTAATAATACAGCCGAAATGCCAAACGAAATTAACATCAATAATGTACCTGTAAAATAAGGCATGGAATACCATATCATATACAATACCCCCGAAAATAATGGTCCTATGGTGCGTGCTAATGAACCCAAACTCTGCATGGCACCAAGAACTGTTCCTTGTTGATTGGCTGGCGCTTGCTTGCTTACAATCGCATTGGCGGCCG
Source organism: Bacteroidia bacterium (assembly GCA_044373665.1). Classification (GTDB taxonomy): domain Bacteria; phylum Bacteroidota; class Bacteroidia; order NS11-12g; family UBA955; genus JABMMZ01. The sequence continues at coordinate 2,453 of JBIPNH010000145.1, read as the reverse complement.
GCATTATCAATCCATTGGACAATGCAATGGTCGTTATAGCCAATAACTCTATTGGAATAAATAATTCTGCGGAGACTATTGGCATGGTAAATAATCCAACACTCATCAACAACGACCCCACTAATAACATTCTTTTTTCGCCCAAATATTTTACAAATAAGCCTATCAAACCTCCCTGTACCAATACGGAACACAAACCGATAAAACCAAAGATATAACCCACTTGCTTGTCGTTGTAGCCGTAATGTTGTTTCCACAACAATGGTGAAGCTATTTGCATCATGCTAAATGCCGCAATAAACAAACCATTGATCATAAAGATTAATCGAATGGTTTTGTTATTTAAGGCCTCTTTTATTTGACTGAACACCACTTTCAACGATTGCTTGGTATGCTGCTTGTGATGATTGCTTTCTGGAAGGGATATAAATGCAAATACAAAATTTATTAAACACAACGCTGATGTAAAATAACCTATTGAAGCAATGCCATATTGCTCTTTTAAAAATCCACCAATGGGCGGTCCAAATATGAAACCTAATCCAAAAGCTGCACCTATTAATCCCATGTTTTTGGCACGTCGTTCTGCAGGTGAAATATCTGCCACATAAGCCTGTGCTGCCGAAAAATTCCCCGAACCCAATCCCGCCAATACCCTCGATAGTATTAATATGTAAATGGAGGTGACAAATGAAAAGGTAATGTAAGCAACAAAGGTAATTACAATGCTAATTAATATAACAGGCCTTCGTCCTTTTCTGTCGCTTAAACTACCCCAATAGGGTGCAAATAAAAATTGCATAAAAGGGGCTAATGCCGCAACAATACCAACCATATACTCTGGTTTGCCTAAGTCGCTAACTACCAAACTTGGCAATATGGGAATAACAATTCCAAATCCCAATAAATCAATAAATATTGTTAAAAATATAATAGAAAGCTGCTTTTTTAACATGTAATTATTTGGTCAATGGTGTAAAAAATTCAATAGTATCTATCTCAGATTTTACTTTTTTAAGTTGAATATAGGTTAGGGAATTGTTTTTTAAACTTGATAAATTAAAGTCGCTTTTGCTAGCATAGTAAAGCTGCCCGCTGTAATCCGTTGCAATGATAAATTGACACTCCGAAGGGCTAAAGGAAAGATTGCCTACTTCAATTTTAAAAGTAGTAGCATAGCGCTTGTCTATCAAATACAAATCTTTAACATCAATAGGTAAGCCCGACTCGTCGGTATATTGCGCAATTAAATGGGTAGAAAACTCAGGTTCTTTGCTGTATAACAATGAAAAACTACCCAACTGCTGTATCTTTAATTCTGTCGTTTGATTGGCTTTTTCTAATTGCTTAATTTTTTGATTTTCAAAGTCAACAAACTCTTGATAACGCACCAAGTTTAAAGCATCAAATTCATTCGCTCTTTTTTCTCTTACTTGTTCGTATTTTTTATAGGCTTTGGCAAAAGCTCTTATTTGTTTTTTCTTTGTTTTTAAATCTTCTGTGTCTGTAATCCAAGCTTCCAAGGTTTTAAAACCATTAATCGTTTTTAAGGTAATAACACAGTATTCTTTGCCCAATTTCCAATTTATTTTTACATCGTAATAATGCGCATTTTTAATGTAATCGTTGTTAAAAGCACGTTTGTCAGTTGGGTCTATTTTTACATTAAAGTTAATGGAACGCAATACTCTTAATTCAGGAATAATAAGCTCCTTGGTTTTGTCTATAATCTTAAAATATTGTCGGTCTAGCGCTCTCTTTTTGGGAATTACTTTTTGTATTTTAACCAATACTTTCCCCTTTTTTACTCTGTAACCAGTCAGTTGACCTTTTTTGTTATAATCTTTGGTCCAAGTGCGGTCCAAATCGGTATAGTAGTTTTGCTTTTTAAAAATTAATTGATTCTTATTAAGTTCATCGCTCAACCAGTAATGTTTTCCACTGTGAAACCGTGTTTCAAATTTAGAAGTGTCTATTAAGTGATAAGGCGCTGTTTGTAGGTCGTTTTCTATTTTATAAAAATCAATAGGCGTAAAGGTGGAACTGAAAACCTGTTGGTATAATTCAAGATTTTGCCAAGAGTTGGATTCGTAATCATAGAAATGTATTTGCGCACTGTCTGTGGACACAGGCAGTTGCAGTTTAATAGATTGTCCTTCTTTTAAATGGATATTTTGCTTTTCGCTAGTGGCATTAATATTGACCAAAAATTTGGAGTTAAACTGTTCGTTTTTGTTTTTTAATATTACACCAGCAAAGGTTAATTCAATAGGCGTTTGCAATTGCTGAATTTGAATGTAAACAGGGTCTTTAACCACTTGCTCCTCTGTGTTTACAAAACTCTCGGCAGGAATGATAATCTTTAATCCTGTTTTGGAATATAAAATACTGTGAAGATTGGGATTTATTTTGAAAATTTCATGTTTGTTTTTAATCGCTTCGTAGGGTGGATT
>JBIPNH010000039.1:0-18330 GCA_044373665.1 Bacteroidia bacterium | reverse complement strand
CCACCTATTTTACACCATACCAAATACCTTCATCCGAACTCGAACGAATGGGTAACTTTTATTCATGGAGCGGGAGGTAGTAGTTCCATTTGGTTTAAACAGATAAAGGCGTTCAAAGAACACTTTAATATTCTGCTTATCGATTTAAGAGGACACGGCAAATCAAAAAAAATTGTCCCTGAAAATATTAAAAAGTACACATTTGCTACCATTGGAGATGATGTAATTCATGTATTGAACCATTTAAACATCCAAAAAAGCCATTTTATAGGCATTTCTCTTGGCACTATAATAATAAGAGAGTTGAGCGACAGATATCCTGAAAGAATAAAAACATTAATTCTTGGGGGTGCCGTTATGCATTTGAACTTAAAAAGTAAAATATTAATGCATACAGGACATTACCTACGCTCTATCCTTCCTTATCTTATTTTATATCGATTTTTTGCTTTTATAATAATGCCCAAAAAGAACCACAAAACTTCTCGTTTATTATTTATCGAAGAAGCTAAAAAGCTATACCAAAAAGAATTTTTAAGATGGTACACTCTTATAGTTGAGGTAAATCCTCTCTTAAAATTATTTAAAATAAATGATTCGGGGAAACCGACTTTATATATTATGGGAAGTGAAGACCACATGTTTTTATCTTCAATAAAAAAGCTATCAGCAAACCATCAATCTTCACAATTGCAAATTATTCCAAACTGTGGCCATGTTGTAAACATCGAACAACCGGACCATTTCAATGAAATTAGCATCAAATTCCTTTTAAACAACGCTTAAACGACGTTTAAATTGGGCGACTTTCAACCGTTTCTATAATTTCACCATCTTTCATTATCAATTTACGGTCGGCCATATTTGCAAATTCTTCGTTGTGAGTTACAATAACAAAACTATATCCAAAATCTTTTCTTAGATTAAGGAAAAGCTGATGTAACTCATTGGCATTTTTGCTGTCTAAATTACCGCTTGGTTCGTCGGCAAACACTATTTTAGGTTGATTCATTAGTGCCCTTGCAACAGCACATCTCTGTTGTTCTCCGCCTGACAATTGAGAAGGTTTGTGGTCAAAACGATGAGATAAACCCAAATAAGTAAGTAGTTCAACCGCTCTAGGCATTGCATTTTTAAGAGAAATTCCATTGATGAGAGCGGGCATACATACATTTTCGACACAAGTAAATTCAGGTAAAAGTTGATGAAACTGAAACACAAATCCAATGGTTTGATTTCTGAAATTCGCCAGTTGTTTTTGCGACATTTCATCAATTTTCTTACCATCGTATAGGACTTCCCCAGAGCTTGGGGTGTCTAAAGTGCCTAATAATTGAAGTAAAGTTGTTTTTCCTGCGCCTGAGTCTCCCACTATTGAAACAATTTCAGAATCATTAATCCTTAAATCGACAGCCTTTAAGACTTCAATACCATTGTAATGCTTTGTAATTCCTCTCGCTTCAATCATGCCATGCGAAAATGGTATATTTTTTTAAATAAATCAAAAACAAAGTGGAGATTTTTTGTAAATTCGCAGCCTTAATAAAAATACATTCTTTATTTATCATGAATATACACGAATATCAAGCCAAGCAAATTTTAAAATCTTATGGCGTTGCCATACAAGAGGGCATTGTTGCAGAATCTGCTGAGGCAGCTGTTGAAGCAGCAAAAACAATTCAAACACAATTTGGTTCAGATTGGGTAGTTGTTAAAGCTCAAATACATGCAGGAGGAAGAGGAAAAGGAAAAACAATTCAATCAAACCAAAAAGGAGTAGCTGTTGCTAAAAACCTAGATGATGTTAAAACTATTGCTCAAAATTTAATTGGCGATACTTTAGTAACCATACAAACAGGTGATAAAGGCAAACTAGTAAGTAAAGTATTGGTTGCTCAAGATGTGTTTTATCCAGGCGCTAGTGAACCTAAAGAATATTACATGAGTGTATTGCTTGACCGTGCTACAAGTAAAAATGTTATCATTTACACCACAGAAGGTGGAATGGATATTGAAGAAGTAGCTGAACATACTCCTGAAAAAATCCACAGAGAATGGGTTGACCCAACCATTGGTTTCCAAGCATTTCAAGCTAGAAAAATTGCTTTTAACCTTGGCTTATCAGGAACAGCACAAAAAGAAATGGAAAGATTTGTAACAGCATTATACCGCGCTTACGATGAAACAGACAGTGCTATGTTTGAAATCAATCCCGTTTTAAAAACATCAGATGATAAAATAATAGCGGTTGATGCTAAAGTTGATTTAGATGAAAACGCTTTGTACCGTCATAAAGATTACGCTTTATTAAGAGACGAGAGTGAAGAAGACCCTACCGAAGTTGAAGCAAAAAAATTCAATTTAAATTATGTAAAATTAGATGGTAACGTAGGTTGTATGGTAAACGGTGCAGGTTTAGCAATGGCCACTATGGATATTATTAAATTAAGTGGCGGAGAACCTGCTAACTTTTTGGACGTAGGAGGAACAGCTAATGCTGAAACTGTTGAAGCAGGTTTTAAAATCATATTAAGCGATCCAAATGTAAAAGCTATTTTAATCAATATTTTTGGTGGAATTGTAAGATGCGACAGAGTTGCGCAAGGTGTTGTTGATGCATACAAAAAACTTGGAAACATCAATGTACCTATCATCGTTAGACTTCAAGGAACAAATGCTGTAGAAGCTAAAAAACTAATAGATGAAAGTGGTTTAGAAGTAAAATCTGCAATATTATTGAAAGAAGCAGCTGAATTAGTTAAAACAGTATTAGCTTAATTAACTTACCTTTATAATACTCAAAAAGTCAATATTAAGTTATTGGCTTTTTTTTATGCCGTTTATAAAATGTTCACAATTCTCTGTGACATTAATACTAAATAGTGAATAAACTGAACTTAGTTTGTAATTATAATTATTAAAAAAATGAGTATCATTTCAGAATTCAAGGAATTTATCAACAAAGGGAATGTTGTTGACTTAGCGGTTGCAGTAATTTTAGGAACTGCTTTTGGTAAAATTGTCACTTCATTAGTTGACGATGTTGTAATGCCTGTAATTGCATTAGCGGGTAGTGCTAAAACAATAGAGGAATTTAAATTAGGTCCATTATTCATTGGCAAATTCCTTGGAGCTACTATTAATTTCTTAATAATAGCCTTTGTTTTATTTATTATCATAAAAGCCTTAAATAAAGCTTCAAGCTTAAAAAAATAAAAACTTTAATTACCCTAAAAAATGCCAAACATATTGTTTGGCATTTTTTTATTTTCAAATTTTAAAATGAAACCAAAACTTATATTACTAATCTCATTATTCTGCATTGCCTTTTTCAATGCAAAGGCTCAAGACGAAGAATTAAAGAAAAAAGCAGCCGAAAAAGCAACACTTAAAAACATTAAAGATACAGGATGGATTAAAGGCGGTTTCTTTAGCACTAATATCTCCAATACTACCTTTTCCAATTGGTCGCAAGGGGGAACGAACAATACTGGATTGATATCAAATGCCAATTTATTTGCTATTTATCATCCTGCAAACGACAAATTTATTTGGGAAAACTATCTTGAACTTGCTTATGGGGTAATAAGAAGTGGAGAATCTACCATAGATGACCCAACGAATCCAGGGAATAGAGTTAAAAATCCATTTGTAAAAAACGAGGATAAACTGATTTTCCTCTCAAAATACGGTCGAAAAATAAATGAAAAACTAAACTATTCAGCCCTAATGAGTTTGAATACCCAATTATTTCCAGGTTGGGCGCCAGATGATATATTAAGAAGAAACAATCACGTTTCCAACTTTTTGGCACAAGGATTTGGTTTTCTTTCGGTTGGTTTCGACTACAAACCAAAGACCTATTTCTCCATTTATGCTTCTCTAGTGACAGCTAAGTATACCATTGTAAGAGAACAAAGACTTGCCGACTCCGGATTGTATGGCATGGAGAAAGCTGTTTTTGATACATCAGGTACTAAAATCAAAAATGGTCAAACCTTTAGAAATGAGATTGGTTGGTATATCAACATTTCAATAAATAGAGATATAGCCAAAAACATCAATTATCAAACAAGGTTAGAATTATTCCAAAACTACCAAACATTACAGATGCTTAAAATGGACCGAAATTGGCAAAACACAATTAACATGAAAGTCAACAAATATGTAACGGTTTCATTAATCAACCAATTAATATGGGATTGGGATGTCGATGTTAATCCTACAATGGAGGGTGTACAAAGAAAAGTACAAATTAAAAACTTTTTTGGGGTTGGATTCTCTGCAAAATTTGGCGATAAGTTATTATAAATAGTTATCTTTGAAATGGCATTCATAAAAAATGTACATCAATGTCAAAGTTAGAAATTAACGCAAGTAATCCGGAAGAAAAAAAACTTAAAATTGCAGCTGAAATCCTTAGCAGCAATAAACTTTTAATCTGTCCAACAGATTCCTATTATGCAATAGTGTGTTTACTTTCTAACAAAAATGGGATTGAACAAATTTGTAAAATTGTTGGCAAAAAACCCGAAAAAGCTAATTTGTCTATTTTATGTTTTAGCCTCAAAAACATAAGTGATTTTACATTACAATTTAGCAAAAGCATCTACAAAATACTCAACAAAAACCTTCCCGGACCGTATACTTTTATATTAAGAGCCAACAACAAGGTGCCAAAACTTTTTTTAAACAAAAAGAAAACGATTGGTATTAGAGTCACATCCAACAGAATTACCGAAAAACTGATTGAATTGGTTAACGAACCATTGGTTTGTTCATCCATAACTCTTAATGAAGAATCAGAATATGAATACCAAATTGATGAAATATTAGCATTATACAGCAACAAAGTTGAGTTAATAATTGATGGTGGCGATTGTCCCAACAAAGGTTCTGCTGTAATAGATTGTACTGGAGACGAACCTGAGTTGATTAGAGAAGGCTTTTTACCAATAATCATTTAACATTGAACTCAAAAATTTCAAAAAAATAAAAAAAAAGTGTATAATTGCATTGAGTTTTAAAAAAACAAAAACAAGCGATTAGTCATGTCTAACGATATATCCATAAAAGTAAACATTGGTGATAGGATGTATCCACTTAGAATTAAAGCAAACGAAGAAGAAAATGTGAGGAAAGCGGCCAAATTATTAAACGAAAAAATGGCTTTTTTCAACGCAAACTTTTCTATCAAAGATAAAATAGATGGTTTAGCAATGGCGGCATTAGAGTATGCTGTTGACACATTGAATAAACCAAATATACCAACAGAAACAGTATCAGTAGAAATTGATTTATCTCCCATTGAAAATCAATTAACTGAAATTGAATCGGTCTTAAGCTAAAACTAGTTATTGTTTTTTTTATTTCAAGCTCACCCTAAATAAAAAAACAAAATGACGATAATTATTATTACCATCTCTCTCATCGTAGGACTAGCCATTGGCATACTAATCGGCTTACCAATCCTCAAAAAACAACAACAAGCTCAAGCTAATATTTTAATTGAAGAAGCTAAAAACAAAGCCGAATCGATTAAACAAAGTAAAATGTTAGAGTCTAAAGAAAAGTTTCTTAACCTTAAATCAGAACATGAAAAAGAAGTACAAAGAAAAAACGCTGAATTAGACAGAGATATCCAAAGAAGAACAGGTGAGATTCAAGTTTCCGAAAATCGAATTAAACAAAAAGAACAATCGCTTGAAGATAGAATCAAAGCATACAAACTAAAAGAAGACGAATTAGAAAAAACTAAAGTCAAAATCCAAAACCAACAAAATGGACTTGCCCGCAAAGAACAAGAGGTAGAACAAGGAAGGCAAGAGCAAATAAAATTATTAGAAAAAGTTGCTAGTTTATCCGTTGAAGAGGCAAAAGCACAAATGATTGAAGCGGTAAAAGCAGAAGCTCACTCTGACGCTATTTCCCAATCAAAAATCATTATTGAGGAAGCTAAACTGAATGCTACAAAAGATGCTAAGAGATTGGTATTACAAACAATACAAAGAACTGCCGCAGAAACGGCCATTGAAAACACTGTTACCGTTTTCAATTTGGAAAACGATGATGTTAAAGGACGTATCATTGGAAGAGAAGGAAGAAATATAAGAGCGTTAGAAGCTGCAACAGGGATTGAAATTATTGTTGATGACACACCAGAGGCTATCGTTTTATCTGGATTTGACCCAGTAAGAAGAGAAATTGCGCGTTTGTCTTTACACCGATTAGTGGCAGATGGAAGAATTCACCCTGCTAGAATTGAAGAGGTTGTAGAAAAAACAAAAAAAGACATAGAACAAGAAATTATTGAAATTGGTCAACGTACTGTAATTGACCTTGGCATTAATGGTCTTCACCCAGAACTAATAAGAATTGTAGGTAGAATGAGATACCGTTCATCTTATGGACAAAACCTACTTAAACACAGTCGTGAGGTTGCCAATTTATGTGCAACTATGGCAACTGAATTAGGATTAAATGCTAAATTGGCAAAAAGAGCCGGATTACTCCACGATATTGGAAAAGTACCTGAGGATGATGCTGAAACACCTCACGCTTTACTAGGAATGAAATGGGCTGAAAAATATGGCGAACATCCCGAAGTTGTAAACGCAATTGGTGCTCACCATGATGAAATTGAAATGACAAGTATGTTGTCTCCAATTATTCAAGCATGTGATGCTATCAGTGGTTCTAGACCAGGTGCAAGAAGAGAAGATACCGAGAATTACATTAAAAGATTAAAAGACCTAGAAGCTTTAGCTATGAGTTTTAAAGGGGTTGAAAAAGCCTTTGCAATTCAAGCAGGTAGAGAATTAAGAGTAATGGTAGACAGTGAAAGAGCTACAGACAACGAAGCTGATAATTTAAGTTTCGAGATTTCACAAAAAATCATGAAAGAAATGATTTACCCTGGTCAAATCAAAATCACTGTAATTCGCGAAAAAAGAGCTGTAAATTTCGCAAAATAAACAAACCGCCATGTCTAATACTCTTGGCAATTTATTCAGAATTACATCCTTTGGAGAATCTCACGGTCCTTCTGTAGGTATTGTTATTGATGGATTGCCAAGTAATTTTGAAATTGATTTAACTCACATTCAAAATGAGCTAAACAGAAGAAAACCTGGACAATCGGCTATTTCAACATCAAGGCAAGAAGATGATAATTTCGAGATTATTTCCGGTGTTTTTGAAAACAAATCAACGGGGAGCCCAATCACAATTATTATTCCCAACAAAGATTCTAAAAGTGCGGATTACACCGCATTAAAAGAAATTTACAGACCGGGACATGCAGACAAAGTTTATCAATACAAATATGGTCATCGCGACTACAGAGGCGGCGGTAGAAGTAGTGCTAGAATTACTGCAGCTTGGGTAGCAGCAGGCGCAATAGCTAAACAGTATTTAGAAAAAAAACACTTTATTAAAATAGAGGCAGTTGTAAGTTCCATCAAAGACATTCATTTGGCATCGCCTTTTGAAGTATCAAACTGGGAATTAGCTGAAACCAATATTGTGAGGTGTCCAAATGAATCAATAGCTTCAAAAATGATTCAATTGATTAGTGAGACTAAACAAAACGGAGATTCATTAGGAGGTATAATTTCCGCAAGGATAAACAACATTCCAATTGGAATCGGAGAACCTGTTTTCGGGAAATTAAATGCACAATTAGCGCATGCACTGTTTTCAATAAATGCAGTCAAAGGAGTTGAGTTTGGTTCAGGATTTAAATCAACACTTCTTTTTGGAAGCGAAAACAATGACCAACCGAATAGTACTAAAAACAACGATGGAGGCATTACAGGCGGCATTTCAAACGGAAAAGCAGTGGAAATATCTATTGCTTTTAAACCAACCTCAAGTATTTCTAAAGAACAAAATGTAGAAAATATTAGCAATGAAATTGTTCCTTTTTCTATCATCGGAAGGCACGATCCCTGTGTATTACCAAGGGCTGTCCCTATTGTTGAAGCTGTTATTGCAACAGTGGTTCTTGATTCAATTTTAATAAACTTAAAGAATTTGCAACTTAAATGACACAAATATGACAGTATATTTCGTTTATTTGCAGTCTAACATAAAAGAAAAGATATTCCACACAAAGTCAAAATGAAAAAAAATTACCTATTTTACCTTCTTGTATTTATTGTAAGCATTTCCGATGTAAACTCTCAATGTTTAACTGATGAGTATTATCAAAAGGCTATCAAACAAAATCCTAACATCGTTAATGATGCCAATAACTTTTTCAGCCAATTAAATCCTATTGGACAAAAAAGAGCAACGAAATACATCATTCCTGTTGTTTTTCATGTTATTCATACCAATGGTCCTGAAAATATTTCACTCGAGCAAATTGAAGATCAAATCAGGATTTTAAATGAGGATTTCAGTTTAAACAATGCTAATAAATCTAACATTAGAGCTCCATTTACTAATGTAGCCGCAGATTGTGAGTTTGAATTTAGATTAGCAAAAGTTGACCCACAAGGCAATTGCACAAATGGAGTTAACAGAATTTTCAATGCTGCTCACGTTGAAGCGAGAGATAATGTGAAGTTTTTACCAGGAGCATCATGGAATAATCGTTATTACCTAAACATCTGGGTTGTAAGTTCAATCGAAACAAGCGGAGAGGGCACCACTTTAGGTTATGCTTATTTACCTTATTCTTCTAACATTAGTAATTTCAGCACACTTGATGGCATAGTAATTCGTTCAGATTATGTTGGTACGATTGGAACTGGTTCTGTTTCGGGTGCAGGCAGAACATTAACCCATGAAGTTGGACATTATTTAGGCTTATTACACACCTTTGAAGATGGTTGTAATGGTTCAGGGGCAAATGTGGGTGACAGATGTGCTGACACGCCTCCTGTTGCAGGAACATTTACTAATGCCAATTGCCCTGCAAATAACAATTCTTGTACCAATGACAATCCTAATTTAATTGATCAATGGGAAAATTATATGGATTATTCTAGAGGAACCTGCCAAAGCATGTTTTCTAAAAATCAAAAAACCATTATGCACAATGTAATGGAAAATTTTTCTTTTAGAAAAAACTTGAGTTCTAGTAATAATTTAATTTTAACTGGCATTAACAATGCAAATTCAGCACCTGTCGCTTTTTTCAATAGCACCAAAAGAACAGTTTGTGCAAACGAAAATATTCAATTTTTTGACAATTCATGCAAAGCACAAGTCACCTCTAGACAATGGACTTTTACGGGTGCAAATACATTAGGCACCAATATCCAAAACCCTGTTGTTAAATACAGCAAACCAGGCAAATACAAAGTTAGCTTAATGGTTGGCAATTCAAGTGGAAACAACACATTGGCTGTTGAAGAGTATATTACGGTATTACCAAGTGTTGCGTTAGACAAACCATCTGTTAGACAAGATTTTGAATCAAGTACGTGGAATGAAGGAACAGGATGGTCAATCCTTGACCAAGGCACTCTAAAATTCTCTCAAGAAACCACAACAGGCTTTAGTGGAACAAATTCATTAGTAGCACCAATCAGAAACGGAAGTCCTGTAGGACAGCGCTTTCAAATTATAACCCCATCTGTAGATTTACGCCCTACTGCAGGCAGAAACCCTAAACTATCAATGATGATAGGCTATTTAAGACAAAGTGCATCCTCTAGTGAAGGAATAAGACTCTATTTCTCTAGAAATTGTGACAACAGTTGGACACAATTTTTATACAGAAATGCTTTTACTTTGGCATACGAATCAACCAATTACCAAACAGGTTTCAAGCCATCAGCAAGCAATCATTGGAAATTATTATCTCAAAGTTTAAATCAATTCCAAAATGACAGTAATGTTCAATTCATGATTGAAGTAGAAAGTGGTGCAGGCAATAATGTTTACATTGATGATATTAATATTGGAATCTATAACACTAACATAAGTCTTATTGACCAAATGATTCAATTAAATGTATATCCAAACCCTAGTCAGGAAGAAATCAACATTGAATATGAAAACATCAATGGAGAAACGGCTGTATGGCTTGAGAATATTGAAGGCAAAAAAATCGCAGAAATATTACCTTTAACCACACAAACTGGCAAAATTGAATTAAAATTCAGAAAAGGAGATAACATCAACAATGGAATATATTTATTAAAAATCAAATCGAATGAACAAATTGTAAATAAAAAGGTCATATTTGCAAATTGATTTAATTAGAATGGCAAAAAACTTAGTAATAGTAGAATCTCCCGCAAAAGCAAAGACGATAGAAAAATTCCTTGGAAGTAATTATATCGTCAAATCTAGCTTTGGTCACATCAGGGATTTAGATAAAGGAGATAGTGCAATTGATGTTGAGAATAATTTCAAGCCCAACTATATTATTTCACCAGACAAGGCGAAAGTTGTTGCCGAATTAAAAAAACTAGCTAAGGAATCTGAAATGGTATGGTTAGCCTCGGATGAGGACCGCGAAGGAGAAGCTATTTCTTGGCACCTATTTGAGGTTTTAGGCCTTAAGGAAAACAATACCAAAAGAATTGTTTTTCACGAAATCACAAAACCGGCTATTGAAAATGCAATATTAAATCCCCGAAAAATTGACAAAGATTTAGTAGATGCTCAACAAGCAAGAAGAGTTTTAGATAGATTGGTAGGTTTTGAGCTTTCCCCTGTTTTATGGCGTAAAGTTAAACCATCATTGAGTGCTGGAAGGGTTCAATCTGTAACTGTTAAACTGGTTGTTGAAAGAGAAAGAGAAATAAACAATTTCAATAGCCATTCAAACTTTAGAATATCCGCTATATTTAAACCGGAGAACGGCAAAAAAAACGTTAAGGCTGAATTAAATAAAAGATTTGAAAAAGAAGAAGATGCTTTAAAACTATTACAACTTTCTGCGAACACTAATTTCTTGGTTGACAATATAGAAGTAAAACCATCACAACGTAAACCTGCAGCTCCATTTACTACAAGTACACTTCAACAAGAAGCTAGTAGAAAATTGGGGTATCCTGTTGCAAAAACAATGTTGTTAGCACAAAAGCTTTATGAAGCTGGTCATATAACCTATATGAGAACAGACTCTGTAAACTTATCTAAATTAGCAATTGCTGCTGCTGCATCTGAAATAAAACGCAACTTTGGAGATAAATATAGCCACCCAAGAGCTTATACAACCAAAAGTGCAAGTGCACAAGAGGCTCACGAAGCGATAAGACCTACTTATTTCGAAAACACTAATCCTTCATCAGACGCACAAGAAAACAAATTGTACGATTTAATTTGGAAAAGAACAGTGGCAAGCCAAATGGCAGATGCCGAAATAGAACGTACTATTGTTGATATAAAAACGCCTTCATACCAAGAAATGTTTAGAGCAGAAGGTGAGGTAATAAAGTTTGATGGTTTTTTAAAAGTCTATTTAGAAAGTAATGATGATGACGATGATGATGAAAACAAAAACTTATTACCTCCACTTAAAGTAAATGAAACTCTTGAGTTGGAAGAAATGATTTCTGAAGAGAAATACACTCGACCTGCACCAAGATATACCGAGGCAAGTTTAGTGAAAAAACTAGAAGAACTAGGTATTGGAAGACCATCGACCTATGCACCTACAATTTCCACAGTTCAAAAAAGAGGATATGTAATTAAAGAAACTCGTGATGGTTTTAAAAGAAATGTAAGAAATGCTAAGTTAAAAGGTGGTGTTATTTCTCAAAAAACTGAAAGTGAAAATTTTGGAGCTGAAAAAAGTAAATTATTTCCAACCGATATTGGAACAGTTGTAACGGATTTCTTGAATGAACATTTCAAGCAAATTATGGACTATAACTTTACGGCAAAAGTTGAAAAAGAGTTTGATGATATTGCACAAGGAATGATTAGTTGGACTAAAATGATTGATACATTTTACAAGCCTTTTCATAAAGAAGTAGATGTAACCTTAGCGAATGCTGACAGAGCGAAAGGCGAAAAACTATTAGGCACTGATCCAAGTACAGGGAAACCGATGTCAGTGAGAGTTGGTAGATTTGGGCCTTTGGTTCAAATTGGCGATAATGATGACGAAGAAAAAAAATATGCCAGTTTAAGACCTGGACAATCCATTGAAACCATCACCATCGAAGAGGCGCTAGAATTATTCAAACTACCAAGGGCAATAGGAGAATACAATTCTCAGAAAATAACAGCTGCTATTGGCCGTTTTGGCCCTTACGTAAAATATGGCAGTTTGTTTGCCTCAGTTCCCAAAGACCGTGATATTTTTGAATTAACACTAGCAGATGCAATTGAATTAATTGAAGCAAAATTGAAAGCTGAGTCTGAAAAATTATTAAGAACCTTCTCAGAAGATGCTAACCTTGAAATATTAAAAGGCAAATGGGGCCCTTATATTTCATATAAAAAATCAAATTTCAAGTTACCCAAGGGAACCAATATAACTGAAATTAGCTTTGATGAAATAATGAAAATTATTGACACCCAAGATACCAAAGGAGTTACAAAAGGCAAAGCGGGTGCAAGTTCAGAACCAAAGGCGAAAGCAAAAGCTAAACCAAAGGCAAAAGCTAAGGCAAAAGCCAAAAGCAAATCTAAATAAGATGAGTTTAGATACATCTAAAATTAAAGCTTTAATAAGCTTATTGGAAGATGATGACCGTTTAATTTGGGAGTCGGCATTCGATGAGTTGAGTAAAACTGATTATTCAAAAATTGAAGAATTGAATGAGATTGCACTAGAGCAAGACATTGTTGATGACAATTATAATACAAGGTATCAACTTGTTATTAAAAAAATACGCTACAATCATATTAAAGAGTTATTTCTAGACTGGAAGAACAATCATCAAGACAACTTACTAAAGGCTATCACATACACTTGCTTTATTAAATATGAGGATATAACCGAAGAAGAATTGAATCAACAAATTGAAAGATTAAGATTAGATGCTTGGCTTGAGTTTCATTATGATTTAACCTCGTTTGAAAAGGTTAAAATCATCAATTACATTTTGTTTCAATTACATGGTTTTAAAGGAAATGAGTCAGATTTTCTCAATCCCAATAATTCATTTATCAATAAAGTTATTGAAGAAAAAACAGGAAATCCAATTTCTTTATCTATCCTATACATACTGGTAGCACAAAGACTAAAACTTCCAATATATGGCGTTAATCTTCCTAATCATTTTATATTAACATTCACCGATGATGAGGTGGATTCAAGTACAGATAATTTCAAAAATACAGGAAATCAGTCAGAGCCAATAGGGGAACCTATGTTTTATATCAATGCATTTAATGGTGGCGGAATTTTTAACAAAGAACAATTATTCCATATCATTCAAAAAATGAATTTAGAGGTTAAGACAGAGTTTTTATTGCCTTGTAATAATTATCAAATTGTACTACGAGTCCTTAAAAACATTTCAAATGCTTACAGGTTTCATAAGAATGAAGACTATAAATTGATAGATGAGTTGATAGAAGCCTTTGAAAATTAAAACTTAATTTCCTTTGGAACAAAATGGCTGTAATCACCTTTATTGACAATTATATCACGCACTATAGTACTACTGATATTAAAAGTGGAAGGACTAGATAACAAGAAAACAGTTTCTATTTGAGGATTCATCTCCTTGTTTGCAAAAGCAATTCCTTTTTCATATTCAAAGTCAGAACAAGAACGCAAACCTCTTAACAAATAATTTGCTCCAATTTTATGACAGAAATCAATAGTTAATCCCTCATAAATAACAACTTCTACAGTCGGAAAATCTTTAAAAACATCACAAATCCATTGTTTTCTAGTTTCAATATCGAACAAGTATTTTTTTTGTGAATTTCTTCCAATAGCAACAATCACTTTATCAAAAACAGACAATCCTTTTATAATTATTTCAACATGACCTTTAGTCAGTGGATCGAATGAACCCGGAAATAGAGCAATCTTCATCATTCAAAATTAATGATATTTATAGACACTTAAGCAAGTATCTCCAATTTCTTTTTTAAACAAAAGCATCTCATCCTTTAATTTAACACGTATAGGATGTTCTATTATAACGATTAATGACTTGGTGTAATTGACTCCGATAGTGTGAAGTTGATGATGTAAGTCGTGAATCTGAGCATATAAATAAGGAGGATCTGCAAAAATAACATCATGGTCATTATTTAAAGATTGAATATATTTAAGTGCATCTTGTTTGATAAAGGTCCAATTAGAAACTTTAAGTTCCTTCATGACCGATTGAATATAGAATTGATTGCGTTTGTCATAATCTATACTTGTAACATTTACTGCTCCTCTTGACAAAAACTCGAGACCGATATTTCCTGTACCTGCAAATAAGTCCAATACATTAATCTCTGTAAAATTTATTAAGTTGGCTAATAAATCAAACAATTGTTCCTTTACGCGTTCGGTAGTTGGGCGTGTATTATCGCCTTTGTATGGTTTAAATGAATAATTTTTGTAAATCCCTTGAATGATTCTCATTTCAAATAACAATCTATCAAAAACAACTTTTCTCGTAATAATGGATAATCGTCGGATTGATGACTTGATTTTAGAATTTCTACATTTTCAAAATAAGACTCAAGAATTTGAAACAACTCAGGATATTTGGTATAAAAATTAACCCCTAAACCTAATTGCAAGTTGTTTGTATCGCAACTGTTAACTTTAAGCATGTTAAACATAAAATACCAAAACTCATCAAAAGTCTGACATGACTCGTAATGTGAAAATTCAATATTATTACGATTGTATAGTAAGAATAAAATTTTAGAGTCAATATAGTCGATATAAAGAGAACTACTCAAATCAGAATTTACAATATTCTTAGAATACAAAGACATTACTGTTAAATTGGTGTGAGATAATTGACCAATAAAATTGGTTATTGGAGCATCAACTAATTGTGTGACTATATTAGGATATCCTGCAGGGATTAAAAGAGAATTTTGTGATTTTATTTCAACTTTTGAGTTAAAATTTAAGTTGAACCAATTGTCGATTTTGTAAGAATTTAACTCGCAAATTTTAACCGCTATTACCTTTTTGTTAATTGAATCTAAAACAGATAAGACGCAAGAGTCTAATAATTCATAATAGACTAAATCAGACTTCGTAAGATCGAACTCTTTGTCGAACACATCTTCATAAAAGATGTGTTTTTTATTTCCAGTTTCCTGAAGTAACTGCATTATACATGTCCCCTACTTTAAGTGGCTTACCAACTTTACTAAAAGGATGTGGATCTTCTATTTCGAAAACTGGTACACTTACGTTATTTTGCAAAATTACTCCAGCATTAATTTTAAATACAGCTGTATCTGAAGGTGGAACCAATTTGTATTTTTGAATATTGAAACCTTCTGGATTTACGCCAAATAATTCTTTAATAGGATGAATGTATAAGGTGTCAATTTTAGCATTAAATACTTCACCATCTACTTCACCAACTTGCTTAAGCTTGAAGTATTTTCCATTCTGCATAAAACCAAGTAATTTGTCAAAATTTTCTGCAAATCCGCCGTTAATATCTCTATACATTAATTGCATTTTGCGTAAAGTATCTAAACGACCGATAACTAAATCATTTACGATAGCAACTTCTTTATTGTATTTAATTTCTTTGTTAACTGAATTAAAGGCCAAATACCCTACAATACTAGCAACAACTACAAGGAAAATCATTAAACTATTTTTATTCATAACTATATTGCAATATTAGTGAATATTTGTTAATTTTAAATAAAAAAAGCCTTACTAAATAGTAAGGCTTTTTGATAATTTAATTAAACTAAAGTGACAAATTATTTTTTTGCAACTAATGCAATTTTAATATTGATAAAATCTTTGATAGCTTTGTCTTTCAATTTAGCTTTCAAATTAGGATATGCTGTAATTGAACTGTAAGTAATACCCCAATCTAAACGATTGATTACTACAGAACCAGTTGCATTTACAATATCATTTTCAATACTTACTTTAGCTGGTATTGTTATATTTTTCGTTTGACCTTTCAAGGTTAAGTTTCCAGAGATATTATGAGTATTTCCATTGCTATCATTTTGGATAACTTCAATGTTAGTGATATCAAATTGTCCAGTAGGAAATTTTTTAGTGTCAAAAAAGTCAGTATCGTTTAAGTGACCTACTAAATAACCTCTTTTTACTGAGTCAGTAATATCTAAATCTACAATTGACAACATATTAATAACGAAAGAACCAGAAACGATATTTCCTTCTTTAATATTCAAAGAACCCTCTTGTATATTGATAGTTCCATTGTGACCACCTGACAAAGAGTTACCTTCCCAACTAAGGACTGACTGAGTAGCATCAACTTTGTAAGAATCTCCTAAAGAATCTGAAAGAACTGTTTGAGCATCTTGAGTTTCTGTTGCTGTTTGATTAGAGCAAGACGTAGCGAAAATAATTGCGGCTATTGATATATATAATAATTTCATGACAACAAAGATGCATTAAATACTCGTTACAACAAATATCTATTTCCTATCCATATATAACGTTTATTTATAAAGTCGGCATTTGTAAAGGTTGCGTTACCTGCAGGGTTACCTCCTGATACGTGTAAGTCACTAAATGCTGCATGTTGGTTTACAAAAGCAGCTCCAGTGAAATTAAAAGAAACTGGAACAAAAACACTATTCATTTCATCTTCAATTTCTTTCATTTTTGCTTCATTGGTTGTGTAGGCTAGGCAGGTAATAGCTCCATGATTTTCACCAGAAGCTTTCATAAATCTCAAAGAATCTTCATAACTATTTGTTTTTATTATAAAAGACAATGGGCCAAAGCATTCTTCCATGTATGCTTGAGAGATTTCTGCATCAACTACCATCAATTTAGGTAAAGCGATTCGAGCATCCTTAAATTCGTCATTAACAACTTCAAAGTTAACCTCAATAAGTTTTGAATTATGATCTAACTCACTAATTTTATTAGTTATCCTTTCAATGGTAAATTGATTTTGTATAGCTCCTAAAGTGGGTGCCGCTGCTTTCGGATTCCCTAATAGGTTTGTTAAAGCATTTTGTATACCTGTTACACACTCATCAAAACTTAGGTGTCCATTGCTGGTTTGTATACCATCTTTACTGATATAAATATTTTGTGGAGCGGTACACATTTGACCTGAGTAAAGGGATATAGAAAAAGCAATATTTTGAAAAATCTTATCAGCATCATTAACACTGTCAATCAAAACTGAGTTTATCCCTGCTTTTTCAGTGAAACAAACTTTACCTAAACTTTCTATATAATTACCAAATGAAGAACCTCCTGTATAATCAATAAGCTTTACACTTGGGTGCTCCGCTATAACTTTTGTTATTGGATTATCAACAGAATCAATAGCCATTGAAACAACATCAGGATTGATATTATATTCAGCTAAAACTTTTCTTAATTCTTCAATAAAAATGGCAATGGGATAAACTGATTTAGGATGTGGTTTAACAATTACAGTATTTCCTGTAATTAAACTAGCATACAATCCAGGAACAGTATTCCAAGTTGGAAAAGTTGAACAACCAATCACTAAGGCAACACCTTTTGGAATAGGTTTATAATTTTTGTGAATAGTCAAATCAAATTTTCCTAAATTTTTGGTCCATTCAATATTTTTAGGATAATAACTAAGTTGTTCGTATCCTGCAACCAAAACTTCTAAAGCTCTGTCGCAAGCATGAGGCCCTGAGGCTTGAAAACTCATTAAAAAACTTTGACCAGTGGTATGCATTGTAGCATAAGCCAATTCAAAAAAACGTTTACTTACATTTTCGAGAGACTTTGTTAAGATTTCGTACTTTGTATCAATATCTACATTGCGCCATTGATTGAAAGCAATTGAAGAGTTATTTATTAAATCAGTTGCATTTAATTTAGGATAATGTATCCCTAAACCCGTTAACATGTATGGTGAAACTTCTTCACCATAGTATTCCGAAATACTATCATTTAGGAGAACGTTATAATTGGAATTTAATTTGGTTTGAAAAGCTAATAATCCTTCACTTTGAGCGGTTTCGGGATATGCTTTAGGGTTTTCGTTATACTGAGCAAAGTAGAGACGATTTTTATTTGCATTAATTAATTGTTGCACATTATTCATAGCGCAAATATGCTTAAAAAAACTCAAAAAAAGAAGTGTTGGTGGGTTAAAAAAAACCCCGCTTTATGGCGGGGTTAGTTTGTAATAATTTTGGCAACGACATACTTTCCCTGTTTTAACACAAGTATCATCTGCGATATGGGGCTTAACTTCTCTGTTCGGTATGGGAAGAGGT
>JBIPNH010000144.1:0-5221 GCA_044373665.1 Bacteroidia bacterium | reverse complement strand
TTCTGGATTGCATTTTAATCCAACATCAGTACAAGTTTTCTTAATTGGGAGTAGCAAATGAATGTAATCAAAAATGGGTTGTGATACATTTATTTTGTGCGCCGCTGAATTGATGTAAATTAAATCATCTTGATCCTCTAACTCCTGCTCAGTAATTTTAACAAGTAAGACATACTGACCATGAACTGGGAGGGAGATATCATTTAAACATCTATCACATTCTGATTTTAAATCGCCATCAATCCTGAATGTTAACGTGAACATGGACGGTGACTTTAAAAAATCTAAATGAACTTTGATATGATCCACTAACAAAGAACTGTCGAACGCTTTAAAAAAGCTATCTTCTAAATTGAATTCAAACGAATGAAGACCATCTTTGAGCTTAACAAACTCAACATCATATTCTCTCAATAAATTCATTTTTAAGAACGCGTTTAAAAAACGGACTGCAAAGGTAAAGTTTTAAAATTATTTTTCCAAAACTTATTTCTTTGGTTAAAATATCTCTAATTGTTGTCTATTATTTTGTTTAAAATTGTTGTCCAATAAAAAAGTGAAACTGCGCCGGCTTGTCTGTTAAACCTCTGTTTAATGTTCGCCAATCGAAACCATAAGCATAGTCTAACCCCAACAACCCAAACATTGGCAAAAACAACCTTACGCCTACTCCTGCCGTTCTTTTCAAATCAAATGGATTAAAATTCCTTGTGTTGACCCAAGCATTTCCAGCCTCTACAAAGGTTTGCAGATAGATAGATGCACTTGGTGAGTTGGTTACAGGGTATCTAATTTCACAAGTATATTTGTTAAAAATAGTAGCCCCTGATGTTGTGGATGAACCTACAGCATTTTCGGTAATACTTCTATCAGGATATCCTCTCATTGATATTATTTCTGTTCCAATTTGTCCAAAACTATTTAATCCGCTTCCTCCAACCATAAATCGCTCAAATGGAGAATATCCAATAACTTTGTTGTAGTAGCCTAAATAACCAAACCTAACTTTGGTTGCTAACACAAATTTACCAAACAATTTATTGTAGTTTTCTGCATCAAATTTCCATTTATGATACTCAATCCACTTAAACTTTTCAGTTTCGTTCAATTTGGTATAATCTTTACTACTCAATAATGAAATAGGTGGTGTAGCTGCAATACTAAATGAGTATGTTGAACCCGTAGTTGGGAAAATAGGCTCATTAACGGAACTTCTTGTTAGAACATACTTAAATTCAAGATTATTGCTTTTACCTGTATTTATTTGTAAACCAAAAGCCCCTCCTGCATTTTGCAAATCATACTGCTGAAGACTCAATGAGTAAAAGGCTGAAAAGAAATCATCTGGCCACTTTAAACGCTTTCCTAGGGAAATAGAAGCACCCGTAATTCTAATAAACTGCTTAGTAGGGTCGTTATTCTTTTTGCTGTCAAATGATTGATTAGTTCTGTACAAACTTGTGGTAAAGGAGTTTGGTTTTTTACCACCTAACCAAGGTTCTGTCAATGAAAAATTATAGGATTGATAGAACAATCCATTTGATTGTGCTCTTATACTTAACCTTTGTCCATCACCCGATGGAAGTGGATTCCACATGGAGGGTTTAAACAACTTTCTGGTTGAAAAATTATTCAATGTTAATCCCAAAGTACCAACAAAACCGCCAAATCCTCCCTGTTGCATTAATTGTGGATTGACGTTTTGAAAGTTTCTGTTTCTGTTATTTCCACCCCAACCACCCGACAATTCTATTTGATCATTCGCTTTTTCTGATACGGTGTATTCTATATCTACTGTACCATCTTGTGGATTAGGAATTGGATTTACACCCATGGCTTGTGGGTCAAAATAGCCCAATTGAGACAATTCTCTTAACGAACGTGTAATATCACTTTTAGAAAACTTCTGACCTGGCTTGGTTCTCAATTCTCTTAAAACCACATGGTCGCTCGTTTTGGTATTCCCTTTTATGATAATCCTGTTATAGGTGGCTTGGGTTCTTTCGTTAAGCCTAATTTCAATATCAATACTGTCGTTTTCTACATTGGTTTCTACCGCTTGTATTCCAAAAAACAAATAGCCATCATCCATATATAAACTTGCAATGTCTGTTCCATTTTGACTTGATTGCAATCTTTCTTCTAACAGTGAATTGTCGTAAATATCGCCTTTCTTAATTCCTAAAACTTTAGATAAATCTTGACTGCTGTACTTATTATTACCTGAAAACAAAATGTGTCTAAACTTGTATTGACGCCCTTCATTCACTTTTATTTTGATAGCTACACGATTTTCATTAATTTGATAAATGGAGTCGAAGACAATAGATGCATCTCTGTAACCCTTGCTATTGTATTTGGTTATAATTCCTTTTTTATCTTCGTTGTATTCGTCCTCAATAAACTTAGACGATTTCCAAAGTTTAATTTTTTTGCGTTTTCTTATTGTTTTTGATAAGGATCCTCTAAGTTCGGCATCAGTTAAATAAACATTGCCTACAAATTCAATATCCTGAACTCTTACTTTAGAACCTTTTGCAATAAAAATTCTCAAGATTTCTTTATTGGGTAATGTATCTTCTTTGTCTTGTTTTAAATCAATTTTTACTCCATAAAACCCCTTTTTGAAATAATGCTTTTTTACTTCTCTTCTTAAGCGATTAAGCATATCTTCATTAATAACCATTCCCGCTTTAACCGTCAGTTCTTCCCTTAAACTTTTTGCTTCTGCCTTTCCTATTCCTCGTATCGAAAACTTTGACAAGCGAGGTCTTTCATTTACTTGAATTATTAAATGGATTTTATTTCCATCAATTTTCTTAATTAAAATGGCAACGTGAGAGAAGTAGTCTTGTTTCCATAAATTATCTATAGCCAATGAAATCTCATTCCCGGGTATTTTAATCTTTTGATTGAAAGAGAGATTAGATTGAATAATAATAAGATTTTTATCAATGTATTTATTCCCTAAAGTTTCGATTGAAGCAATGGTGTATTCTGCCGGCTTGTTGTAATCCAACTGAATATACTCTTTGATAAAGGATGTATCCTGAGCCACTGTATCAATGGAAACTCCAATCAACAATAACATCCAACAAACAATATGTTTGTATCTAAATTTATTTAACTTGTTCACTTGTTTTTCCAAATCGTCGTTCTCTTTTTTGATAATCTAACACTGCTTTGTAAAATGCATTTTGATCAAATTCAGGCCAAAATACATCCGTAAAATAAAACTCTCCATAAGCCAATTCCCAAAGCATAAAATTACTTATTCGGTACTCCCCACTTGTTCTAATCAACAATTCAGGTTCCGGCAAACAAGAAGTACTTAAATTTTTAGAAATCATCGCTTCATCAATCTCGTTAACATCTATTGTTTTATTAAGGACATCGGTTGCGATTTTTTTCGTAGCTTGAATTATATCCCATCTAGCACTGTAGTTAAGCGCTAAAATTAATTCCATTCTTGAATTATTTTTGGTCAACTCCATAGCTTCTTTCAGCTCTCTTAGAGCATCTGAAGGCAAAGAATCAATATCTCCAATTGTTTTTAATCTTATGTTGTTTTTTTGAAGGGTTTTAACTTCATTTCTGATTGTTCTAACCAATAAAGTCATTATTGCCTTAACTTCCAACTGAGGTCGATTCCAGTTCTCTTTGCTAAAAGTGTATAAGGTTAAATGTTTAACGCCTAGTTTAGCGGCTGTTTCTGCCACTAATCTCACTGATTTAACACCATATTCATGACCCACAACCCTTGGTAAAGAACGCTTTTTGGCCCATCTACCATTACCATCCATAATAATAGCAATATGATTGGGTAATTTATTTACGTCTATTTGATCTAAAATATTTTCTACCATTAATGATTGGGCAAATGTAATTCTATTTTATCAATTGTTTATAATGGAGAACCACAGGGTTGTAAATTTACTTTCCTTCTTGAAAGGGTTATTCCAAATAAAAAATACCAATCTTTTAAATGATCATCTCCTCTCATTGTTTGTGCTTGTATAGGTCTTTGATTGTTTAATGTTTGCCCTTGAGACAAATGGGCTGCATTCTGACCTTGTTTTTCAGCAATCTGTTGATATGAGGCATAATTCCCTTTGGTATCATCAAGATAATCTGTGAATGTCTTTCTAAATCCTATTTCTGTTCCTACTACGTATCTGCGACCTACATTAAATTTGTGACCAAATCCCAAAGTGATAGCAGGTTGAATTAATGAGTACCTTTTTTCATTATTAATTACTTGGCCTTCTGTCCCAAATTCTTGTAAATTTAGCGGTTTTCCGCTTTTTAATTCTCGTTGAGGATTGAATAAAAATAGATTAAATCCTGAAAAAATAAAAAAAGTATGCTTTTCGTCCCTTACGTTAATTCCAAATGGTTTGAAATTAAATTCAGTAAAATAAGACAATTCATAGATGTTGCTTGTAAAAGATAAATTGCGATAAGAATTGGCTTGAAAATTCAAATCATTTCCTGATATTTTAGCTTTGGCAAACTGGTAGCGACTTGTAAAAAAACGAGAATGGTGGTATTTGTAAAACAAAGCATACGACAATTGAGTTTCTTTGAGTACAATTTCAGGCGCTAAATCACCAAAATAATTACTACCTCCTATAAAAATCCCCCATTCACTTTTCCCGTTCCTATATTTTTGGGAATAAGTAATAAGAGGTGTTATTATTAACACCATAAATAAAATGGATTTAATAAATTTCACTTAGTAGCGTTTTTGTCTATAAGCGCTGTATTTAAAAGTTAAAACAAGGTTGACTGCCGCCTAATATTCTATAGGTAATGGTTAAACCGGTCATCATATACCAATCTTTTCCACCTGCACCACCTCTTGCCTCATTGTTCTCAAATTTCATTTGATTAACCTCTAAACTTCTGTCTTTCATAGCCAAAGCCAAAGGGCCACTTGCACCACCAACGATGATATCATCGACATAAATTGTTGAAACATCATCCAAGTAATCCGTAAAAGTTTTTCTTAGTCCAAATTCAAACCCTAATGCCCAATGGTCATCTAACTGCCATTTTGCACCAACACCAACAGGAATGCTGATTTGTGTAAGAGAGTATCTTCTTTTGTCATTAAATTTTGTAGTTTCTTGACCTTCTGTTCCCAATGGTTGTAATTCCACCCAATCACCATTTTGAACTCTTAGTGATGGGTCGTGTAAACCATCAACATAATTGAATT
>JBIPNH010000038.1:0-18867 GCA_044373665.1 Bacteroidia bacterium | reverse complement strand
AGGAATGGGCCAAAATTAAAACAGACTTTGATGACTATGAAGGTTGGATAAGTTCAAATGCAATACAACCCTACAACCCAGACTTTACTAATGTTTGTGATACTTTGTATGCGGAAGCATTCTGTTTGAAAAAAAGAATTTTCATTCCTTGTGGTGGTATGATTCCACAAAATGGAAGATTCAAAATAGGTGAGGAGTTGTATGAATTAAAGCACAACTTAAAACCGAATCACCATCTGCCATTCCGTATTCAATTGGAAAATGTAGCAAAATCATTTCTAAATTCACCATACTTGTGGGGCGGAAGGACTTACATGGGTTTAGATTGTTCTGGATATGTTCAAATGGTATTTAAGGCTTTAGGGATTAATATTAAAAGAGATACCTCGCAACAAATAGAATTAGGACTATCAATAGAGCGCGAAATGTTAAATACAGGCGATTTGGTGTTTTTTAAAAAAGAACACCAATCTAAAGTTTCGCACGTTGGAATAATGTTGAGTAAAACGGATGTTATTCATGCAAGTGGTATTGTTCGCATTGATACTCTTGTTAAAAACACAATGACGGTTGACAAGCAATTTGATTACCAAGCAATTGCCTTCAGAAGAATACATTCATAATACAATGGATTGGAGTAAGGATGATCAATGGAAAAAGCTCAGTCGAACCAATAAAAAGCGATACCAATTGGTATTGAATAAGGTTAATCCCTCCAAACTAATCAAACAATTACCTGATTTACACGAGGAGGTTTTCTCAAAAATAGATTGCCTCGATTGCGCAAACTGTTGCAAAAATCACAGTCCTACTTTTAAAGCGACTGATATTAAAAGGATTAGTAAGTATTTAAAAATCAAAGAAACGGATTTGATTGAAAAGTATTTAAAGTTAGACGATGACAATGATTGGGTATTACTCAACAGCCCTTGTGCCTTTTTGAATCAAGACAATACCTGTCAAATTTATGATGTTAGACCTTCGGATTGTGCAAGATTCCCATACACCGACGAGGATGTTTTTATCAAACGTAAAAATTTGACCATGGTGAACTCAGCGGTTTGCCCTGCGGTTCATCACCTATTAGAAAAACTAATAAAAATTGAGTTATAAACTTAGTTGAGTTCGTCACCAAACTCGTTGAAAATACTAAAGTCAGTTAAGTGATACTGAGGGTCAGCAATTACTTTCACCCATTTTTTGTATTTCCAATACCAATTCCATCTTACACTTTTCATTCCACCTTTGGTAAGGTAGGCTTTAATGATTGGGTTAACTTTTAATCTTAAGTTTTTAATATTTTGAGTATCCCAAATGTAACAAAGTTTTTCTTCGATACTGTCACCTAAAAGCATACTTGAAACCACAGCACCAGTTCCATTGCAACTTGGGCAAAGTTCTGATGTGTTTATGTTCATTTCAGGTCTTACACGTTCTCTTGTAATTTGAACTAAACCAAATTTACTCATAGGTAAAATATTGTGTCTAGATCGGTCTGACTTCATTGAAGAAGTTAGGAAATCGTATAAGTCTTTTTTGTGAGCAGGACTTTTTAAGTCGATAAAATCAATAACAATGATACCTCCCAAATCGCGCAGTCTTAATTGACGTGCAATTTCTTTGGTAGCCTCCAAATTTATTTTGAGGGCATTTTCTTGTTGACTTTCAGCATCAGTCGTTTTTCTTCCACTGTTCACGTCAATAACGTGCATAGCTTCTGTATGTTCAATTATAAGGTAAGCACCATTACTGAACATTACATTTTTCCCAAAAGAACTTTTTATTTGTTTGTCAACCCCAAAGTGCTGATAAATTGGCACTTTACTGTTGTAGTATCTTACCAATGATTCTTTACCAGGAGCAATATTTGAGATATATTCTTTAAGTTTTGCTGCATAATCAGAATCATTAACGTGAATGTTTGAAAATTCATCGTTTAACAAATCTCTAAGTAAAGCTTCTGTTCTTGAGATTTCACCCAATACTTTTTTTACAGGGTGGGCATTTCTTGAATTTGCTATCAGTTTTTCCCATTGACCAATTAAGTTATTAAGGTCAAGTTCTATTTCTTCGATTCCAGCATCTTCGGCAACAGTACGTATTATTATTCCAAAATTAGCAGGCTTGATTTTGTCAAGCATTTGTTTAAGTCGTTTTTTGTGACCAACATCAGCTATCTTTTTAGATATGGAGGTTTTGTCCCCAAAAGGAACAATCACAGAGAATCTACCGGCAAAAGAGAGGTCGCAAGTAATACGAGGACCTTTTGTGCCGATAGGTTCTTTGAAAATTTGCACAAGTATTTCATCACCTTTTTTTAGAAGGTCTGAAATTTTACCTGTTTTTACAATAGGTTCTTCAGTTTCAAACTCAGCAAGACTGGCATTTTTAAGTCCACCTTGTATCACTATTTTACTTAGTTTCTGTACTGATTTAAAATTTACTCCTAAATCGGTATAGTGTAGAAATGCGTCTCTTTCGTGACCCACATCAAGGAATGCCGCGTTTAAATTCGGCATAATCTTTTTTACTTTTGCTAGGTAAACATCTCCTATTTGGAAAGATGATACATGGTCTTCTTTATGTAGCTCCGTTAATTGTTTATTGTACAATAAGGCCACATCAATGCCATTTGAGTTCTTATCAATGACAAGCTCATTCACAACAATTGATTTTTATAAATTAATGACTAGAAAAAACTATTTTTTCTTGTGACGATTTTTTCTCAATCTTTTTTTACGTTTGTGGGTTGCAATTTTGTGTCTTTTTCTTTTTTTTCCGCTTGGCATAATTATCTTTTATTTTATGGTTTTGGTTAAACTTTGGCCTTTTTTATTCCAAAGTTCTGATTCTTCTTTGTTTCCCATTAATGCATAAATCTGACTTAATTCAAAGTAGAAATCTGAATTTTGGGGTTGCAAAGATACTAATTTTTTAAATCTTTCAATAGCTTTTTCAAATTGATTTGTTTCAATGGACAATTTACCTAAATAGTACAAGGCATCTAAGTTATTTGAATCTACTGTTATTACTTCTTTTAACAAGAGGGCAGGTCGCATCAATTCTGTCTGACTTTCAGGCGCTTGCATTCTGTTTATGTTGTATATTGAGACCGCTAAATCGATTTTAGCTTCGTTGTTTTTTGGTTTTAAAGCGAGTGTTTTTTCTAGGTTTTCTCTTGCTTTTTTGGTCAACATTAGCTCATTTTTCTCGGCTTCGTGGTTGTAAAGTTCCATTAAATAATACTTGGCCGCGTCGTGAAATTTAGTTGGATTGTTCTGAATATTAGCAAGTTTCTCAGATAATACTGCCGCGTACAAATATTGTTTCATTGTATCCAGAAGTTGGATAGAAAGAGACAGTCTTGCTGTATCGGTACTGCTTAAAATGTCGGGTTTTACAACAGTGGTACTGCTGCCTATGTTTTTAATTAAATTATCAAATTCTTCCTTAATAGAAGCCGATTGTGCTTGATTTTTTTCTTTGTTTAATGCTTTGAAATCAATACTGGCTTCACTTCTGTTTAAACCGAAGTAAGTCAATGAGGCTGTTAAAACAAAAAAAGCAACCCATAAGGTTGCTTTTATGAGAGATTTATTCATCCTGCAAAATTAATATTCTTTTTCCTCTTTTTTAGGAACAAAGTTCGCTGGAATAGAAGTTTTAATTTTTTCAACAAATACTTTTGCTGGTTTGAATTTAGGAATAAAGTGTTCGTCAATGACTAATGCGGTATTCTTAGAAATGTTTCTAGCAACTTTTTTTGCTCTTTTTTTCAAAATAAAACTGCCAAATCCACGAAAATATATATTTTCGCCGCTTGCCATGTTAGATTTCATTACTTTAAAAAATGTTTCAATTGATTCAGAAACGATAACTTTGTCGATACCTGTTTTCTCTGAAATTTCGCTGATGATGTCTGCTTTTGTCATATTATTGTATTAATCTTCTTATATTTAACTACTTAAACGCAAAACTATGCAAATTGTTTTAAATATTTTACAATGGTACCAAAAAAATAAAAGAGAATTGCCTTGGAGAGAGACAAATAATCCCTACTTCATTTGGTTGTCTGAAGTTATTTTACAGCAAACACAAGTCATTCAGGGACTCAATTACTATTATAAATTTATAGAAAATTTTCCAACAGTAAAACATTTGGCTTCTGCTCAAGAGGAAGATGTTCTGAAATTGTGGCAAGGATTGGGTTATTATTCACGGGCTAGGAATTTACACAAAGCAGCTCAAACCATTGTTAATGATTATAATGGTGTTTTTCCATCCAATTATAATGAGGTTTTAAAACTTTCAGGCGTAGGTCCCTACACTGCTTCTGCTATTACTTCAATGGCCTATGAATTGCCTTATCCTGTTTTGGATGGCAATGTGTATCGTTTTATTGCACGCCTATATAATATAGACTTGCCTATCAATCAACCCAAAACTTATGCTGCTTTTCAAGTGATATTGTCGGAAATGATGGTTAAGCAAAAACCATCTACCTTTAATAATGCCATGATGGAAATGGGGGCAACGGTTTGTAAACCTGTTCAACCTCTCTGTCATAATTGTCCTGTTTTATCCTTTTGTGAAGCCCATAAAAAAGGAACGATTAGTCAATTGCCCGTTAAACTAAATAAAGTAAAAGTTAAGATTAGGGTTTTTAATTATGTTTATTTTAATGCAGCAGGGTCTTTTTTTATTGAAAAAAGAGGTCAAAAGGATATTTGGGAAAATATGTATCAATTACCATTAATAGAAACGGTTGCACCTGTTGATTCAGCAGAAATGCTTGTAATGATTGCCGAAAAACAGTGGGGTGAAACCTCGGAAATTAAATTTGAAATGGATTTGTCGCATCAGTTAACTCATCAAAAAATATTGGTCAAGGTTTGGTCGTGCTCGGTTGATATTAAATCTTTTAGAACTGAAAAAGAATGGATTAAAGTTGACGAAGAATCTTATAAAAAATATCCAATTCCCAAATTGATAGAAAAAATAGTATTACATTTGCATGGTTAATTAACGTCGTTTTTAAGTTATTATGGTAAATAAAGTGTTTCTATTAGGTCGATTAGGCAAAGATCCTGAAGTTCGGTATTTCGATAACAATCGCGTTGTTGCTAATTTTACAATGGCTACAAACGAAGTATTTTTGGATAAAACCGGCAATAAAATTGAACAAACAGATTGGCACAATATTGAAATGTGGGATGCATTAGCCAAAAATGCTGAAAAAGTGCTTAAAAAAGGTAGAACATGTTTTATCGAAGGTAAGCTTAAAAATGAATCTTGGGTAGATAAAGACGGGAATAAAAAAAGTTTAATCAAGATTAGAGCCCTACAATTCCAATTAGTTTCTGCTCCTAGTAATGTTCCGCACGATGTTAATGAAAGAACAGAAACAGGTCACGATATTCATAATGATCCTAATTCTTATTAATTGATTTTTTTAATGATTTCAGACGACCCTTATCCCGTTTCTTTTGTAATTCAATCGATTATCGATTTTCAATTGATTCAAGAATCTATTCCATCAATTGTAGGTTCTTTATTGCTAATCGTAGTTTTCTTAATTTTATCTGCCTTATTTTCAGCTTCTGAAAATGCACTTTTTTCTTTGTCTTCAAAAGATATGGAAGAAATTAAAGAGAACGATACGCCTTCCAATAAAGCTATAATAACACTATTGCAAACTCCCAAAAAGCTTTTGGCAACGGTCCTCATCGCGAATAATTTTGTGAACGTTTCTATGATTATTGTTAGCTCCAATTTAATAGACTCTGTTTTTGTATTCAAAGATGAAAATGTTGAATTTGTAATTAAAGTGCTGATGGTAACCTTTATATTGCTTTTGTTTGGGGAGGTTATTCCTAAGATATATTCCATTAAAAAGAATCGCTTTATTTCCAAATTCATGGCTTACCCTCTTATTTTTCTAGGGAAGTTATTTTATATTATCATTGTCCCTTTACTCAAATTCTCCTCTATTATTGACAAAAGAGTTAAAATTCATGAACATACCGTTTCTGCAGATGAACTTACTCATGCCATTGATATTACTTCCGACTCAAAAACAGGAATGGAAGAAAAAGAAATTCTGAAAGGAATAGTTAACTTCGGGAATAAAACTGTTAGGCAAATTATGAAGGGAAGGGTTGATGTTTCAGCTCTGGATGTCAATATCTCCTTTAAGGAACTATTGCAAAAAGTAAATGAGTTAGGTTACAGTCGATTCCCTATTTATGATGAATCGTTTGATAATATTTGTGGTATTTTGTTTGTCAAAGAAATATTACCACACATTAACGAACCTGACCATTACGACTGGAAGAAAATTTTAAAACCTCCTTTTTATGTGCCAGATACCAAGCGTATTGATGTGTTGCTCGAAGAGTTTCAAGAGGAACGCAATCACATGGCAATAGTGGTAGATGAATATGGCGGCAAACTTGGGATTGTTACCATGGAGGATATCTTAGAGGAGATTTTTGGAGAAATAAATGATGAATTTGATGACGACCAAGTCAATTATAGTCGTTTGGATGCCAATACTTATGTTATTGAAGGCAAAATGCTTATCAATGATTTTTGTAAGATAATAGACATTGACAGTGAGTTTTTTGAAAAAGTGAAAGGGGATTCCGAATCAGTAGCAGGAATGTTAATGGAAATAGCAGGAAGAATTCCTCAACTCAATGAAACAATAATTTATCAAAATTTCAGTTTTATTGTCGAAGCGGTTGATAATAGAAGAATCAAACGTATAAAAGTAGTTATCAAGTAAAATGAATAAATGGATCGCAATATTTAGTTTTTGTTTCGTACTTACAAGTTGCGATAATTCTGTTTTTATGCCTAAGCCTCATGCTTATCCTCGATTGTATTTTCCCGAAAAACAATATTTAACATTTGATACTTCAGCGCCTTTCTCTTTTGTTTATCCATCTTATGCACTGGTAGTGCCTTACGAAAAAACTGAAACCGATTGGCATCCGCATTGGTATAATATTCAATACTTGCCTTTTAATGCCACACTGCATTTGAGTTATCTAAAGTTTAATAACAGAGATGAGTTTAATGATTTGTACGACGATACCAGAAAGTTAGTTTACAAACACGACATCAGAGCCGAGGAAATTGAGGAAACGGAACTGTTCAAACCGCAATCTAATATTTCGGGTGTTATTTATGAACTAAAAGGAAATACAGCTACAAATCTTAATTTTTATATCAGCGATGGTCAACAACATTTTTTAAGAGGGGCGCTTTATTTCAATACAAAAACAGAAATTGACAGTATCGCTCCGGTTGTAGATTTTTTAAAAAAAGATATTGTTAAAATGATAGAATCTGCCAAATGGAAAGATTCTAACGGACAATAAATTGTGTAAAAACTTTCTGTAATTTAGATTGAATTGGGTTATTTTTGCTCCTACATGCAAACCCAATTAAAAACCATCAAAAGTGCACTTATTTCTGTTTATTACAAGGATAATTTAGAACCAATCATTCATTTGTTAAACCAAATGGATGTCACTATTTATTCTACAGGAGGCACCTTGAAGTTTATTAAAGATTTGGGCGTAAATGCAATAGCTGTTGAAGATTACACTGGTTTTCCTGAAATTTTAGACGGTCGTGTAAAAACTTTACATCCCAATATTTTTGGTGGAATTTTAGCTCGTCGTGACCAAGAGAAAGACCAAATGGAATTGGCTCAACACCAAATTTCTCCTATCGATTTGGTTATTGTTGATTTGTATCCTTTTGAAGAAACTATTAAAAATACCAGTAATGAAGCTGATATTATTGAGAAAATTGATATCGGTGGTATTTCTTTAATTCGCGCAACTGCCAAAAATTTTAACGATACTCTTATTGTGTCTGATAGAAACCAATACCAAACCTTAATTGATTTGTTGACAGAGAAGAAAGGTTCAACAAGCATTGAAGACAGAAAGCTATTTGCTACAAAAGCCTTCATGACTTCTTCTCATTATGATACGGCTATCTTTAATTATTTCAATCAGTCTGCTCAATTGCCTGTTTTTAAGCAAAGTATTCAAGACAGCAAAATATTAAGATATGGTGAAAATCCTCATCAATCTGCA
The DNA here is from genome assembly GCA_044373665.1 of Bacteroidia bacterium. Classification (GTDB taxonomy): domain Bacteria; phylum Bacteroidota; class Bacteroidia; order NS11-12g; family UBA955; genus JABMMZ01. The sequence goes on along the minus strand of JBIPNH010000038.1, from coordinate 10,753 downwards.
CGTTTTTATGGGCCAATTGACGAGTTGTTTAAAATTCACAATGGCAAAGAATTGTCATACAATAATATGGTGGATGTCGACGCTTCTTTGAATTTAATTGCTGATTTTGAAGAATTAACTTTCGCTATCATTAAACATACTAACTCATGTGGTTTGGCAAGTCGCTCAACGGTAAAGGAGGCTTATTTAGCTGCCTTAGCGTGTGACTCAACATCTGCTTTTGGTGGTGTTTTAGCCTGTAACGCTCAAGTTGATGCCGATGCAGCTAATGAAATCAATCAACTGTTCTTCGAAGTAATATCGGCCCCTTCATACACAGAAGAAGCTTTAGAGATACTAAAATCTAAGAAAAATAGAATAATCCTTGAATTAAAGCAAATTCCGAAACCTAAGTCTATCTACAAAACCCTTTTAAACGGCGTTTTAGAACAAGATTATGACATGGTTCTTGACAAAGCGGCTGATTTTAAAGTAGTAACTACTACAAAAGCAAACGACACTCAATTGTCTGATTTAGAATTTGCAATAAAAGCAGTTAAACACTTGAAATCAAACGGAATTGCTTTGGTTAAAAACAAACAACTTATTGGAATGGGTTGCGGTCAAACCTCAAGAGTGGATGCATTAGAGTCGGCTATTAAGAAAGCCAATGCCTTTGGATTCGATTTGCAAGGTGCAGTAATGGCCTCTGAAGCCTTTTTCCCTTTCCCAGATTGTGTGAATATCTCTGCACAAGCGGGTATTAAAGCAATAGCGCAACCAGGCGGAAGCATTAAGGACCAAGACAGTATTGATGAAGCTGAAAAACACCAACAAGTAATGGTACTAACAGGAGTTAGACATTTTAAACATTAAGGTTAAACGGGGTACCCTATATTGCCATGTTTTGATTATAAATTAATAAACTTTATATGGATATACTTTTTCTTCATGGGGCACTAGGCTGTAAAAAAAATTGGGAACCAATTGTTTCGTTACTGAGTAGTCAATCCAATATTCATGTGTTAGATTTCCCATCTCATGGCGATTCTGATGTGAGATTAAATAAAATTCAATTGTTAGATTTAGTGGATTTTGTAAGGGATTATATTCTTAAACATCAACTTAATAATGTTACAATAGTGGGTTATAGTTTGGGAGGGTATGTTGGTCTTAAATTGGCTGAGGAGCAACTCCCAGGTTTGGAAAAAGTGATAACAATTGCAACCAAGTTAAATTGGAACAAGGAGATAGCAAGTCAAGAAATTGAGCAACTTAGTAAGTTGGAACACCTTATCCCCAAATTCGAGAAAGAACATGGTTCAAATGCTTTGAACTTAATTGATAATACAATTACTATCTTAAAATCCATTGGAGAATCGCCTTTAATAAAAAGTGATTTTGATAATGTTAAAGTGCCAATCTGCATGATGGTGGGTGAAAATGATACCATGGTTACACAAGCTGAAATCGATGAGTTTATTGAGGGAAATCCCTTTATGGAAAAAATTGTTTTGCCCGAACAACCCCATTTACTCCAAAAAATGAATGCCTCTGTTTTGTCACAATCAATTCTTGATTGTCTAAAATAACTAGTGTCATTTTTTTTAATAATGAAATTGTTTAATATTGCACTTATTAACCTGTTTGTTTAATCAAAAAAATAAAATCAATGAATAAGAAAATTGGAATTTTTATACTAAGTCTATTGTGCTTAGGGAATGCCTATTCACAAAAACGTTTAACACATATTGGAGTAGCCTTTAACAATTACGTTACGGCCAAACCCATTTCAGGGTTTCCCAAACTTTTTTCAACCCAAATTCACCCCGGTATTACCGTTTCAACGGGGTTTAATTGGAAGGAAAAAGAGAAATATCAGCTCATGCAAACTTTTAAAGTGGGTATTTTTCACCATCGTTTTATTCAAACTGGGGTGCCATTGTATTCTGAATTCATGTACCGCTATAAACCAAGTTCTAAAATAGGTTTGAGCGCAGGGTTAGGTGCGGGATACTTACACATGTTCCCTGGTGATGAACATTTTCGACAAAATGAAAGTGGTGGTTGGGATGTAATTAAATTGAAATCAAGACCACAAGGAATGATTAGTTTGTCTTTGGGGATAGATTATCAAATTACATCAGCTGGAAATAAAGCGTTTATCCGCTATCAAAATGTACTTCAAACCCCTTTCGTTCCCGGTTATGTTCCATTATTGCCATACAATGTTTTTCATATTGGCACAACTTTTCCTCTAGTTAAAAAATAATTTAAAGCACTTACACAATGACTAATAAAATATTAATTGCCGCAATCATTTTGGTTTCTGCCTTCGCTTGTAAAAAAGCAGATGTAACTAAAAATTCGCAAGTTTGTAATGTAACGATTGCAGACAGTAGTGCCTTACATCCAAAACATCAATTATTTACTTCAATTCTGAAAAAATATCAAGAAAAAGGGTTACCTGGCGTAGCTGTTATGATAGAAGATGAAAATGGCGTTTGGATGGGTAGCGCAGGTAAAGCTGACTTAAAAGCAGGAACCGATTTTAAACCATGTACAGTTTCCAAAGTAGCAAGTATTACTAAAATGATGTTTGCTGCTGCGGTTATGCAATTGAGAGAACAAGGTAAGGTGAATTTGGATGACAAGATTTCGAAATGGTTGGATGCCGATATTATTAAAAATGTTGAAAATGCAGACAAAGCAACTATTCGTGATTTACTTCAACACAGCACGGGGATATTTGACATCATTACCGATTCTGATTTTTATTTAGCCGTTTTAAATCAACCCAATAAAAAGTGGACAGGAGAGGAGTTGATAAAATTTGCCTACAATAAACCTAAAACAATAGATTATCAAGCAAATGCTACTAAAGGTTCATACAGCAATACCAATACGCTTTTGTTGTCAATGTGTATTGAATCAATAACAGGAGTGGGTCACCATGATTACATGCGTCAATTGGTGATTAATAAGGTGGGTATGAATAATACGTATTACCAAAGTCACGAAGAACTTCCTAATCAAACAGCGCAAGGGTACTATGATTTGTACAACAATGGCACTATCGTTAATGTCTCTAATCTGGTAACAGGAAGTGGCAACGGTTATGGTGGTATATACAGCAATGTTATCGATTTGCATAAATTTATGAGAGCGCTTTTTATTGAAAAAACGTTAGTTAATCAAGAGTCTCTAGATATTATGACTACCTTTATTTCTGATGATGATTACAGTGAACTAGGAGTAGGTTTGTTAAGACAAGGCTCTGGAGTACACAAAGGGGTAGGGCACAGTGGGCGCGACCTTGGATACAGTGGCGGTGCTCATTACTATCCAACAAAAAACAATCGAATTTTAGTAAACCTAGTTAATTATGGCACCAATGGTGAAACCAAATTAAGAAAAGTGTTTTACGACATGCGTGATGAGTTCGCCAAAGAATTGACTAACTACTAAGCTCCATGATACGTTATTCTTTGGATTTGGATATTAACAAGTCCATAAAGCAATTGAATTATAACGATTCTATTCAGTTTTTAGGTTCTTGTTTTTCTGACCATATCTCAAAACAACTCAAGTTAGCTGGTTTTAAAGTTGCCGATTCGGTGAATGGAGTCGTCTTTAATCCAATCAGTTTGGCGGAACCTTTGCTTAGATTGATTCAGCCTCAACCATATACTGAAGACAGCCTTTGTTTTAATAATGGATTGTATTACAGTGATTTTCATCATGGTGTTTTTGCTTCTCCCGATCAATCCGTTTTATTGAATCAAATTAATACTAATCAAACTGAATTTGCAACTCAATTGGCCCAATGTAAATTTCTATTTATAACCTTTGGCTCTGCCTATGTTTACAAAAAGATAGAAAACAATAGATTGGTTGCAAACTGCCATAAACAAGCTTCTAATTCGTTTAACAAAGCGTTGTTGTCGGTAAGTGAGATTGTGGATTGTTATGAGCCTATTCTTCACTATTTGGAAGAAAAATTTCCTCAATTAAGCGTGGTTTTTACTGTTTCTCCGGTCAAACATTTAAGAGATGGAGTGGTTGAAAACCAATGGAGTAAAGCAACCCTATTATTAGCCATTCATCAATTGCTAAACAAAAGTAATGTAACCTATTTCCCCTCTTATGAGCTTTTGAATGATGATTTAAGGGATTACCGCTTTTACGAATCGGATGGGGCGCACCCTAATCAATTGGCAATTGACTATATATTCGATAAGTTTAAAGACGTTTTTTTTGATGATAAAACGGTTCAATACTTTGAAGAGGCAATAAAGCTATCGAAATTAAAAAACCATATCCCTATTCACAAACATGGAGAGGAATATCAAAAATGGATTCTTAAAACAGAAGAAATGGAATCTGTTTTTAAAGCAAAATATCAATTATAAAAGCTCGAAACTAAACGTATGTTTAATTTCTTTGCCATCTCTTAATTCAACAGAATATTTGCCTTTCTTGTAAGCAGCGTTTTGGTCGTATTCTATTCTAATCTTTTGTTGAGTGCCATTAAAAGTAACATCTTCCTCATGGGTAAAAACATCATCAATATTTGTAAGTCTGCTATTGCTATTACTTAAGATGATTCCATCAGGATTCTTTATTCTTATGATGTATTTTTTGTTTATGGGTTGGTCGGTCAATTTATTGTTTAATAAATCAAAAGTGATCATCAATCTCTCTACTTTTTTAGCTTTATAGATGGGTGTAAAAATTCCCTTTTTGTCGTATTGAGGTTCTACTCTAATAGGTCCAACATTGGGCTGTGCCGCAATATTAACTTTTTTGGAAAGCGTCGATTTGTCTTTTACTAATTGACTGATAGTTGATTCTTGCTCATTTAATTTGGCAAGATAAGCTTCGTTTTGAAGTAATAATGAATCAACGCGCGTTCTGAATGCTAGGTTGTTATTTCTAAATACAGCAATACTGTCTTTCAAAGCTCTGTATGATTTACCTGAACCACCCTGACTGATTAGTGCACGCAATGAATTAATTTTTGACTCTTTTTCATTTAATAACTGAAGTAAGCTGTCATTTTCTCCTTGGTATAAAGAGATTTCTAATCGAAGGTTAGCGACTTTTTCTTGCTCAATAGCAAGTTCGTTGTATAAGCTATCTCTTAATAAATTTAAAGATTGTAAAGTGTCAATTTTTGACAAGGCTATGTCTGTAGAATGTTGCTCTTTGTTCCATAAAAAGATATTAGAACCTACAGAGCCAAGCAGTAATAATAAAAGTAAAACAATAGTTATGGTTTTGCCTTTTCCTGATTTTTTTTCTTGCGCAGAATCGTCCATTTTATAATTGATTATTTTGCAGCAATATTAATAATTCTGAGGGACTTATACTAACTCTACTTACTTTCAATCGTTTTTTAGTTAAAATTCCAGTCGGAAATTGTTCGATATAAAGCTTGTTGTTGATTTTTTGGCTCGACTGTCCAATCATCCAATTGATTTGATTTCGTCGTATAAAAGTTCTCAATTCTTTGGGCGTTTCTCCATAGTTAAAAGTGATTAGATTAATTTTGTCACTGTAGTTTAGCTGAATATTTCGCAGAATAGCTGTGTCTTTTCGGAAATTCTCTTGTTCAAATCGCCAAACAAAAATATAGCTTGGCTTTTTCTTGAAATGTCGAATGGAATAAGTCTTTTTTTCTTTATTGGCGGTTTGGAACTTGAAACGGTTGATTTTTTTTCCAATGGTCAATTGTTTTGCAATTTTGGCTTCATCATCTCTTTTAATTAAAATGGTGTTCCCCAAAGGATGGATGTTTTGAACAATGTATTTTTTGCCTTTTCTTTCAAAGTAAGTATTGCTATTTTTTTTATTAATAGGAATGACAACATCTGGCAATTCATTTATTTTGTATTCGCCTACAATGATATAATCGATGCCTACTTCATTGTATATGCCATTGCAGTTTGCATCTTTTATCCCAATTGTAAAACTATCTTGTTCGGTCCAATAATCGCCTGCAATACAATTAATTCTTTGTTCTCTAAAACTGTAAAGTGTGCCTGCATAGATTTTGTCGGGACTATTGGTTTTGTAATAGTCATCTAACATGCCAATGTATTTTGCATTAAAGTTGAATCCATAACGACTAATGTTCGCAGTGTAGGTAGCGTTTGGTACAGTAGGGTGGTTTAATTGAATGTCTTTGTTAACGGTGTAGTTGAAGAAAGTATCAGGCGCCCCATCATCAGACAAGTTTAAATTGTGGTTTTTATCCACCCAAATCAGTGCAGGATTTTGTTTTCTTTGATTGTTGCCGATAACAGCCAAAGTGTAACCGGGTAAAGTCTTGCGGTTATTTATTCCTCCAAAATAAATGAAAGCGTAATTGGTGTCTTTTACGCCATTCATTGTAGGTAATGTAAATGTAAAAGATTTACTTTCGTTTTTGGTGTCAACACCAATATTAATAGGTTCTAAAATTGGTTGCCCTTTGTATTTATAGACAGCAACAATAGATTGCATTTTTCTGCCTTTTTCATCTTCGATATAACGGTTAAGTTTAACTGTTTTTTCAGATTGCGCAATAATGAATTGCTGACTGAAAAGAACGAAAAAGGTTATAGCAAGATGCTTTACCATTAATTAATCTCTTCTGCCTAAGAACATCGATAAGAAATACAATAAGTTAGCCAATGCTCCCATTGCAGCAACCACATAAGTCATTGCAGCCCATTTTAAAGCATCTTTTGAACCTTCGTATTCTATTTGAGTTACAATACCTTTGTTTTGCATCCAAGCCAAGGCTCTTTTGCTTGCATCAAACTCAACAGGAAGCGTAACCAATGCAAAAGTGGTAAGAAATAAATTTGCAGCAATTAATATTAGTAAAAGGGTTACACCAAACTGATTGCCACTGTAAAACATAGCACCTGCTCCAAACATCATTAACATATTGGCAAACTGCATTACTCTAGAACTGATATTTACCACAGGAACGAGTTTACTTCTTAGTCCTATCCAAGCATAAGCCTCAGCATGTTGCACAGCGTGTCCACATTCGTGTGCTGCTACTGCCGCTGCTGCTGCGTTTCTTTGATGGTAAACCGATTCACTTAAATTTACAGTTTTGTCGATTGGGTTATAGTGGTCGGTTAATTGACCGTCTACTTGAACAATCTTTACATCACGAATGCCATGGTCGGCCAACATTTTGGCTGCAATTTCGGCACCACTCAAATTGTTTTGTAAACGCAACTGTGAGTAGTGTTCAAACTTTGATTTTAAACGGTTGCTAATAAATAAACTCACTAGCATGGTGATTACACCGATAATAAGAAATCCAAACATATTATATTTTCTATTTAATTATTTTCATTACAACAATAACCATACCTATCAAGAACATTATGATGGAAATTCGATTAATGCCGTGCATCATCTTTAAATAACTCATGTTCTTAAATGACGTTTCGTCAGAAATATTACTAGTTTCGTTCAAATTGTCATTGTTTTGATTCTCTTTATTGAATTCAGGTTGTTTTTTGAAGCTCAAGTAGCTCAATAATTTTTGTAATATCATTTTTGTTTACTGTAATGGTGGATAGATGATTTTGTCTTTTACAACAATAGCCATCGGGAATTTGGTCTTAATTTGGTTGTAGAGTGACATACATTCAAATTTAGTTTTATACAATCCAACATATACTTTAAAATTGGGCTCGTCCCACACTACTTCGCTAAAAGCATTGTGTTCCATATCGAATTTATTTTTTATTGCCTCCGCTTTGTTCCTGTTATCGCCACTGAAAATTAAAATATGATAACCTTCAATTTTGGTGTCAGGATTTTTTCTTTTGGCAATTCGGCTTTTTAAACTCCAATCAAGTTCTGCAGGTTTGTTTACTGTAATTTGTGCTTGTAAACTCTGTACAGTAATAAACAATAAGATTATAATTAAGTTTTTCATTTGAATTATCTTTTTTTCTGTAAATCTCTTTCTTGTTTTCTGCGCTCAGTACGACTTAGTTTTTGGTCTGCTTCTGAACTGCTATTGGTCGACAATTGTTCTTGAAGTCCTTCAGGAATGTTGTTGTTTCGTGTCAATTTCATTTGACTCATATCTGTTCTTTGTGGCTGTTGTGCCTTTTGAACCGATTTGTTTTCTTCGCTTGATATTTGCGCTTTAAACAAAGTCGATAATATTTTGTCATTCATTCTTGAAATCATTCCTTGGAACAATTTTACTGATTCAATTTTGTAAATCAATAATGGGTCTTTTTGTTCGAATGTCGCATTGTTCGCTGCCGTTTTTAAATCATCTAATTCTCTTAAATGGTCTTTCCACTCATCATCCAAAATCTCGAGACTGATGATTTTTTCAAATTCATTGCTTAAGTGTTCTCCTTTTGAATCAAGACATTTTTTTAGGTCAACCGGAATGCCATAGTTTTTGATACCATCTGAAAAAGGAATCATCACAAATCCAACTTTTTCGCCTTCTTGTCCGTATATTCTATTTAGAACAGGTAATGCAACGGTTTTGATATTGGTTTTTCTGTGTTCGTATGTTTCTGTTAAGTAATCGTACAATTGGTCAGCTATTTGTTCGGCCTTTAATGATTTGAAATTACCTTCCTCAATTGGCATTTCAGCCGCAAAAGAAAGTGCTAATGCCAATTTCAATTGCTCGTATTGATCACCTTGTTTGGCGTTCATCACTTGTTCATCACACCAATCAGAAATCATGTGTCTGATATCCAAAGAAAGACGGTCTCCTAACAAAGCATTTTTTCTTCTTTTGTAAATCACCGTTCTTTGCTTGTTCATTACATCGTCATATTCTAACAATCGTTTTCTCATTCCAAAGTTGTTTTGCTCAACTTTTTTCTGACTTCTTTCAATTGTTTTACTCATCATTGGATGCTGAATCACTTCGCCTTCTTTGTATCCAAATTTATCCATCAATTTAGAAGCTCTGTCACTTCCAAATTTACGCATTAAATCATCTTCTAGTGAAACATAGAACAATGTTGTCCCTGGGTCTCCTTGTCTTCCTGAACGACCTCTTAACTGTCTGTCAACTCTTCGCGAATCGTGTCTTTCGGTGCCAATAATGGCCAAACCGCCCGCTTTTTTAACTTCTTCGCCTATCTTAATATCCGTTCCTCTACCAGCCATGTTCGTTGCAATGGTAACTGCACCCGGTAAGCCCGCTTCGGCAACAACTTCAGCCTCTCTTTGATTCTGCTTTGCATTCAAAACATTGTGCTTAATGTTTCTCAACTTTAACATTCTTGATAGCAATTCCGAAATCTCAACCGATGTTGTACCCACTAAAACAGGTCTGCCTTCTGAGGTAAGTTTTACAACTTCATCTATTACAGCATTGTATTTTTCTCGTTTGGTTTTGTATATTAAATCATCAAAATCTTTTCTCGATATAGCTTTGTTTGTAGGAATGACAACCACATCAAGTTTGTATATTTCCCAAAATTCACCTGCTTCCGTTTCCGCTGTCCCTGTCATCCCAGAAAGTTTGTGGTACATTCTGAAGAAGTTTTGTAAAGTAATGGTAGCAAAGGTTTGTGAAGCAGCTTCAATTTTTACGTTCTCTTTGGCTTCTATCGCTTGGTGTAATCCGTCGCTGTATCTTCTGCCCTCGAGCACACGACCGGTTTGTTCATCTACTATTTTTACTTTGCCATCTACAATAATGTATTCAATGTCTTTTTCAAATAATGTGTAGGCTTTTAGGAGTTGATTAACGGCGTGAATTCTTTCTGATTTTATTGAGAAATTTCGCATCAATTCCTCTTTTCTTTGGGTTTTTTCTTCCGCAGAAATGCTTAATTTCTCAATGTCTGCAATCTCTGTTCCCACATCAGGAATAATGAAAAAGTCCTTTTCTTCTCCTGAAAAAGTAATTAAATCAATCCCTTTTTCTGTTAAGTCAACCTGATTGGTTTTCTCGTCTATAACAAAATACAATTCAGCATCTGCCTTAGGCATCTCTCTTTGTCTGTCTTGTAAATAGTAGTTTTCAGTTTTTAGCAACAACGCTTTCATACCTTGTTCTCCTAAAAACTTAATAATTGCTTTGTTTTTTGGTAAACCTCTGTGGGCTCTTAATAATGCCAATCCGCCACCGCCTTCTTTATCGCCTGTATTGCCAGATTCTATAAGTTTTTTAGCATCATTTAAAAAGGTGTTAACTGCCTTTTTTTGAGCTTCTACTAATCTTTCAATTCTTGGTTTTAAAGCCGAATATTCCTGAATGTCTCCACGAGGTACTGGTCCTGAAATAATTAATGGGGTCCTAGCATCGTCAATTAAAACTGAATCGACCTCATCTATCATGGCATAGTGGTGTTTTCTTTGAACCATCTCTTCAACAGAATGGGTCATGTTATCTCTTAAATAATCAAAACCAAATTCGTTGTTTGTGCCATAAGTAATATCGGCTAAATAAGCTCTTCTTCTTTCGTCACTATTAGGTCTGTGGTAATCGATACAATCAACTGTAATACCATGGAATTCAAAAATAGGCGCGTTCCATTCACAATCTCGTCGAGCCAAATAATCATTGACAGTAACAATGTGAACCCCTCTGCCACTCAGTGCATTGAGGTAAGCAGGAAGTGTTGAAACCAATGTTTTTCCTTCTCCCGTTGCCATCTCTGATATTTTACCTTGGTGTAAAACAACCCCACCTATTAATTGAACATCGTAATGAACCATGTTCCATTTTATTTTTCCTCCTGCCGCAGTCCATTCATTTTCATAAACAGCC